>DAIOHI010000063.1:0-9956 GCA_036744815.1 Paludibacteraceae bacterium | reverse complement strand
CATTTTATTATTTCTAATTTTTCTTATCCGCCCTATTCTGTTTCAACTTACTTAAGTTCAGATAAAATAAAGACTTCTGACTTCAATACGAAACTGGAAAATTACGCAGCATCAAAGAATAATATATCTATTTTTGATTTCAATCGGATAATCACATATCATGGATACAAAGCTCTTTTCGATGAAAAATATTGGTATTTGGGGCGAATAAAATTTTCGAATCAAGGTTTTTCGGAATTACGAAAAGAACTGAATAATCTACTGAATTGCATACAAGGAAAAACAAAGAAAGTATTAGTCCTCGATTTGGATAACACGTTATGGGGCGGAATTGCAGGAGAAGATGGTTGGGAAAATCTGCAAATTTCGGAAGAAGGAATTGGAAAAATATATAGTGATTTTCAAAAAAACATCAAATTATTAGCTCAGCAAGGCGTTGTTTTAGCTACTTGTTCAAAAAACAACGAAAGTGATATTCAAGAAGTTTTTGAAAAAAATCGCTCCATGTATCTTAACTGGGAGGATTTTGTTATTCATAAAATAAATTGGGAAGCGAAGGATAAAAACATTTTGGAAATAAGCCAAACTTTGAATTTAGGCTTAGATTCGATGGTATTTATTGATGATAATCCTGTGGAACGGGAACTTGTGCTGAAAAATCTACCCGAAGTAACTGTTCCTGATTTTCCCAAAGACATCTCAACACTAAACAGTTGGTTTGTAAATCAAGTTATTTATCCTCATTTTGCAAAAAGGAATATCACCAAAGAAGATTTGGATAAATCGAACCAATACAGACGTAACGCGGCGAGAAATCATTCCGAACGACAGTTGAATTACGATGATTTTATCCGCGAACTAAACATTAAACTCACAATAGAAAAAGTCAGCGATGATCACTTCCAACGTGTAGCTCAGTTGACTCAAAAAACGAATCAATTTAATGCTACAGTAAAACGTTATACCGATTCGGAAATAAGAAGTCTTGCCCAAAAAGGCTATGAAATTTACACTTGCGAGTACGAAGATAAATTCGGCAGAGAAGGGATTATTGGTTGCGCCATTATCAACCTGGACAAAAACAAAATGATTATCGACAGTTTTTTGTTGAGTTGCAGAGCATTAGGACGCAAAGTGGAATTTTCTTTTCTCGACAATATAATTAAACAGACAAAACATTCGAGCATTAACAAGATTGAAATTTTTTACACAGAAAGCACTCGAAATTTAATGGTGAAAAAATTTTTGATTGATTTTGGGTTTACATCCGATGATGCTGGTTTGTTTACAAAAACCATAAATTAATGAATACGGAAGAAACTTTAAAAACGATTTTTTCAGAAACGTTTACGATTTCTAAGGACGAAATCACTTTACAAACAAGGCAGAACAACCTGGAAGCATGGAGCAGTTTAGGGCAACTCCGCCTCATCATGACTATTGAAGAAAAAATGGGAATCTCCTTCTCCATTGATGAAATAGCACAACTGGATAGCTTCGAAAAGATATTAGGCAAAATCACAAAAGCTTAATCTGACAACGAAACAAAACAAAAATGGATTTTTTAGACGTGTAAAAAGCATTAACTTTGTCTTTTGAATCAAAAAAAATCGCTTCTCAAATTCAAATAATGAATTCTTCCGAACTAAATAAAGTGCTTTACAGAGAGCTCTGTAAAAAAAAAGACATTCCTCTTTTTATGCAGGCTTGGTGGATGGATGCTGTATGCGTTGGGAAAGAGTGGGATGTTTTATTGTACAAGAAAAAAGAGCAGATTACAGCCACATTAGTTTTCCATCACATCAGGAAATTTGGGATAAAACTAATCATGCTTCCTTCATGTACGCAGTTCAACGGCATTTGGATTGATTATCCGGAGAAACTTTCGATCTATAAAAAGTTAAGTCTTGAGAAGGAAACAATGACTTATTTTATAGAGCAATTAGATGCGATGAAAGTTGATTACTATGAACAAAATTTTGCGCCAACGATAACAAATTGGCTACCTTTTTATTGGAAAGGCTTTAAACAAACGACCAGATATACTTATCAAATAAAGGACATTTCAGATCCGAATGTTTGTTTCGAGCAATTTTCCTATGCAAAAAGAAAACAAATCAATAAAGCTATTGCGAATAAGTTACATTTAACAGAAGATATTAGTCCAGAATTATTTTATCTGAAAACAAAAGATTTTCTGAAAAAAAAAGGAAAAGACATTGAATTTTCAGAATCATTTTTCCTGACTTTGGAATCAGCTGCGAAACAACATGATTCCTGCAAAATAATTGCATTAGAAGATGACGCATCCAATTTACACGCAGCATTATTTATAATTTGGGACAAACAAAAAACTTATTCGTTCATTTCTGCGATAAATCCCGACTTCAATTCATCGGGAGCATCATCGTTGATGTTTTGGGAGGCTATTCAATATGCTTCAACACGAACTAGCATCTTCGATTTTGAAGGAAGTATGGACGAAGGTATTGAAAATTCTTTTCGCCAATTTGGAGCGGAACAAGTTCCTTATTTTTATATTTTTAAATCAAATTCCTTAAAAGGCAAGCTTTTTACTGCTTTAAGAAAATGGAAATAATCGATCGCGATACTTTTTTTAAACTAACATCTACATTTGAGATTGTTCCGCACTCTCAAACACGTGGCATATACAATTTTCATACTATAGGCGGTGAAGATAAAATTCGATTTTTCGTCAACGACAAAGCAAATCCGACAATTGCTTGCATGGGGCATGAAAAACGAATGCTAACAAAAAAAATGCTATTAATTGAAGGGGAATGTTATCTGAGCAAAACAGATTTTGAAAATAGAAAAAAAACAAATCAATATATTTCAACATTAAGTGATTTTTACACAAAAAAAATAAACTTAAAATTCGACATTATTGAAATCGTATCGAATACAAAATGGAACTTTCATTACGAAACAGCATTGAGATTAGCTGGTTTTTTACGACCTATTGGCACTTTTTCATTTCCATCTACAAAAATAATTGATTTAAAAAAGCCTATAGACTACGATCGAAACTGGTCACGAAATTTAAAAAAATCAGAAATTTATGATTTGAATCTTGAAATCTTAATTAATCCAAATGAAAAAGATTGTATGGTTTTTTGTTCAATTTACAATGCTATGTGCAATCGTAAAATGCTCACAAATCAGTTGACCACACAACAAATTTTTCACTTATGCAGTGATGCTCGCTTTAAGCTCTTTTTCGTTTCATGCGAAGGTGAGCGTATTGCCACGATTATAATTTATACAGATGAAAAGAAGCTTTTCAGTGAAGGAATTTTTGCGGGAAGCACTAATAAAGCATTGGAAACTCATGCTACTTTTTTCATGTATGATAGTGTATTTCGCTATCTAAAAGAGCAATCGTATGCATTTTATGATATGGCAAAACTAATTCCAACGACAATAGGACATAAAGTATTTCAATTTAAAAATGGCATTTTAGGCGACTCAATTCCACTAAACGGTGAATTCTCGTGGTGCAAAAAGCAATATTATCGCCCATTCATGTATTTTGTGAAAAAATATTTAATGAAAAAACGAGAATTATGAAAATTGCATTCGCATTGGCGGTACATGCTCCTAATGATGAACGCGTTTGGCATCAACAAGCATTGGCTCTAAAAAAATCAGGGCATGATGTTTATGTCGTATCTGCACGAAAAAAACAATTCAATCCACATGATGATCTCAGTTTTGATAACAGCAATCTAAAAAGAAAAGAAACAATAAATAATATTATTATCGGATTACAAAAAATTAGTCCAGATGTCATCATTTGTGACAATCCCATAAGCATATTATCTGCAAGCAAATATAAAAAAAAGACAAAAAAAAATCTTCAAATTTATTATGATATTACGGAGTGGTATCCTTCAAAAATCCATTTACGTCATAAGTTCTTTTTTGTAAACATATTAAAGACAGCTTTATTAATGGCTGTTTCTATTTATGTTTCCCTGCTGAACGATGGATTTATTTTCGGCGAATATTATAAAGCATTACCATACAAAATACTTTTCTTTTGGAAAAGACAAATCAATCTTTCTTATTACGCTGACATTGAGCAAATAACAACGTTTCCGGCAAACGACATTTCCAAAAGCTGCACGCTATTTTATGCGGGCAGTTTAGAACAGAATTATGGATTTCATTCTGTTTTGGATTGTGCAAAACAAATAGCTCAAAAATATCCAAATACTAATTTTACTCTATGCATATATTCAAAAGATGAAAAAGAATGTATCATAAATGAGCCTAATCTCAAAATTTTGTTTCATAAGTTTTTACCTTTTCTTGATTTTTGTACGAAATTTGGCGAAGCTGATTTGTTTTTCGATTTAAGAAAAATTGATTGGGAAAACACTCGTTGTTTACCTATAAAAATATTTTATTATATGGCAGCTGGTCGTCCGGTAATTTATTCCGACTTTAAAGCAATACGAAAAGGGCTTCCTGAAATAGAAGAATTTGGATCATTAGTCAATCCAAAGAACACTTCAAAAATTGTTGAGCAAATTTCAAAATACATTACTAATAAAGATTTGTATGAACAACATTGCCGGAGAGCTCGAGAATTAGCAGAAAACAAATATAATTGGGAAAATATAAAAAAGGACTTTGTTGATTTCATTGAAAAATGATAAAAGCAAAACAAATAAAAGAAATCATACTTCGCAGCAAAGTTTTTGAAAACTATTTTTCAATGACTTCATTGAGCATTATCAATTCTTTGATTGGACTTTTGTTATACCCCTACCTTATCCGTATCCTCGGAAAGGATTACTATGGATTATATGTTTTTGCACTTTCGATTACAAATTTTTTTATAATTTTTATTCGCTTTGGTTTTTCTTTTCCGGCAATGAAGGAAATTATAGAGAAAAAAAATGACCTGCCACAGAAAAATCAAACTTTATCTGCGGTCTTTACAGCAAAAACTATTTTATCGCTTATCTCTATTCTTATTTTTGTGCCAATTAGTATTTTCGTGCCAATCATTCAAGAAAATTTATTAATTTTTACACTTTGCTTTTTGCAGATTTTCTCTGATTGCTTATTTCCACAATGGTATTTCCAAGCAATACAAAAAATGAAGTTTGTAACTATCATTAATGTGTTTTTCCGTCTGTTGACCATTCCATTCATTTTTATTTTTATAAAAAGTCCCGAAGACATTTGGATTTATGCACTAATAGTCACATCTTCTGTATCTCTAGGTGCCATCGCTGCAACTTATATTCTTTGGAAAAGTGAAGGAGTTTTTCCGAAATTTATTCCTATCAAAAAATTAAAGAAGTATTTCAAAGAAGGTTTACCTTTTTTTTGGACCTCTGCGATGGTTGTGTTAAAACAAGAAAGTACCACTATTATAATTGGTATCTTTTTTAAAATGTCAGATGTTGCTATTTATGATTTAGCAAACAAAATAATTCTGTTTCTTCGTATAATAACGACAAATATCAATAGTGCGTTATTTCCAAAAGTCACCATTAATCCAGAAAAATCCTTGATAAAAAAAATCATTCGTTACGAAACAATTTTAGGATATGCAAGCATCGGATTTACTGTATTATTTGGCTACTGGTTTGTGTTATTACTAGGTGGCGAAACTATGATGGCTGCTTATCCAATAGCGATTATATTAAGCACTCTCATACTAACGTCACTATTAGCAGGAAGTTACATTAATTTTATATTCATTCAAAAAAACAAATATTCGTTTGTTACTCAAAATCAATTTGTGGCATTATTTGCCTATTTAATTTTCACTGCCATTGGAATACTGCTTGTAAAAAACATTATAGTTATTGCTATTGCCTACGCATTATCTGGTTTGGTTGAAGTTTTTTATTGCAAGTATTTGGCTAAAAAACATGTTTTATTATGAACGATTTAGAAAAATATTTCAAAGAAAATAAAGGACGACATATTAGTAAATGGGAACATTATTTTGATGTTTATGATAGACATTTAGAAAAATATCGGAACAAAGAAATTGTAATATTGGAGATTGGCGTAGCTCAAGGTGGAAGCTTACAAATGTGGAAGCATTATTTTGGCAATAAGGCAGTTATCTACGGCATTGACATTGATGCTGACTGTAGAGTATTTGAAGAAAAAAATGTACATATTTTGATTGGTTCACAAAGTGATAGAGATTTTTTACGCAAAGTAAAAAACACAATTCCCAAAATAGATATTCTTATTGACGATGGTGGGCACACTATGAAACAACAAATAGTAACATTTGAAGAATTATTTCCACATGTCAATAATAACGGAATTTACTTGTGTGAAGACCTACATACTTCTTATTGGTTGATTTTTGGAGGAGGACTTAAACGGCGTGGAACTTTTATCGAATACAGTAAGAATTTTATTGATTATTTAAACGCCTATCATTCAAAGCAATTGCCAGTTAATGACTTTACTCGTTCGGTCAACTCTATTCACTACTACGATAGTATAATTGTAATAGAGAAAAAGGAAAGAACAGCACCGAGACAAATAAACTCCGGTGAGCCTTCGTTTGATTTCGAAGATAATCCTTCTGTTTTCAAGCAAATATATCGGAAGCTTTGTAGAACAATAAACGCAATACTTGGCATTTTAAGAATAAAAGGTTTCTCTTGGCACGAATATCCTCGTCCCAAAAGAGAATAAAAAAGAGGTAGCAAAATACTGTTATTTTTACTCACTTCTTTTTTCTTGTTGCAAGAGTCTTGCTCCTGCAGGAACTTCGCTATCAACCCAGATATTACCACCAATGATCGCGCCATCTCCAACTTTTATATTTCCCAAAACAGTTGAATTAGAGTAAATAATAACATTATTCCCGATTTTTGGATGGCGGTCGATACCTTTGATCGGATTACCGTTTTTATCTAGCGGAAAACTTTTCGCACCAAGTGTTACTCCTTGATAAATTTTCACATTATCACCAATAACGGTAGTTTCTCCAATAACAACGCCTGTTCCATGATCAATAGTAAAATAACTTCCGATTGTAGCACCCGGATGAATATCAATTCCTGTTTCAGAATGAGCCATTTCCGAAATAATTCGCGGAATTAATGGCACGTCTAATTTTAACAACGCATTTGCAAAACGATAATTACTTATTGCACGAATGCCTGGATAGCAAAACACAATTTCACCCAAACTCTTAGCTGCCGGATCGCCATTGTAAGCAGAAATAACGTCGGTATATAATTGCTTTTTTATATCAGGCAATTGTTCGATCAAAGCAAAAGCTTTCTCTTTTGCTATTTTGGATAGATCTTTATTCGAACCTTCATTTTGATTTTCGAAACAAAGACCGGCTTTAATTTGCCCCGACAATAAACTTAATAATTTCTCAACGTTCAAACCAACATGATAAATCAATGTGTCAGCATTTACATTAGAATTTCCAAAATACCCGGGGAATAATATGGAGCGCACCAAAAGGACTATTTCACCCAGCACTTCAATGGAGGGCATCTCGCCTTTAGTATCACATTTATAAGATATTCCGTGAGAATCATCCACTTGGGACAAACGCTGTATTGTGGATGAAAGATTCGTTTTCATTCTTATATTTTTTAGTTTTAATTATTTTAATCTAAATTACCTTCTCTTTGTGAAGACATTTTGTTCAAGTGCATTAATTGCACATTGTAAGCGATCTTTTCCAGAACCATTTATAATAGCATAAGGTTTCTTCAACAACTCAATTTCTTTGCGATACCAATCAAAAAAAAAGTCCCGATCATCGCCATGTTCGCGTACAGGATCAGGCTGCCAAGGCAAATCGGGAGAACAAAGCAAGTAATAATCAAAAAAACTTGAATTCAGTTGATTTGCTAAAAACTCAGGAACCTTCTTGTAGGCATACTCAAACCACACTTTTGTAATGATTAATTCCGTATCAAAAAAAACACATTTTTCATTCAAATCAGTATGCGATAAAAAATAATTTTCCTGTTCTATTTGTTTTTCTGCTATCCGGCATACATCTTCGTAAGTATATGATCTTCCTAGATTTTCAATATATTGGCGGGCATATTCGGGTACCCAAAGCGAATTATAATGCTCTGCCAATGCGTTTGCCAACTCGGTTTTACCCGTCGATTCCGGTCCGATTAATGCTATTTTAAACATTTATTATTCATAAATATATTATGCACAACATATTGAATTTTAAATCATCCAATTATTTGCATGTTGTACAAAAACTTGCGTTATTTGCAATAAAAAAATCTATTTCGATATTGAAAAGATGCGCAAATTTACAATAATTATTCTGCTTTTCTGCTTATATGCCGGATTAAGCAATGCGATAAAAGCCCAAAATCCGGATATTGATTTGCTGAAAAAGCTCAATCAATCTTCTGTTGGATTAAGAAATTATTCTGCATTTATATCAAAAACAACTTACATTGTTGTCCTTGCTGTTCCTATAGCGATGGGTAGCAGCGCTTTGATACAACAAAATGATAATTTACTGAAAGATGCTATTTATATAGGATCGAGTATGGCTTTGACAACCATTTTAACATCCGGATTGAAATTTGGAATTGATCGAAAACGTCCTTACGACCGTTATCCGGGATTGCTTGACGTGCCTTATCCCGAATCTTCATCTTCGTTTCCATCGGCTCATACATCAATAGCTTTCACAAGCGCAACGGCTCTAAGCTTGAAATATCCTAAATGGTATGTCATTCTGCCAAGTTATGCTTGGGCAGCATCAGTTGGATATTCGCGAATGAACTTAGGTGTACATTATCCTTCGGATATCTTGGCGGGCGCTTTGCTTGGAGCAGGAAGTTCGTATCTGACTTACAAAATAAATAATTGGTTTTGGAAAAAGAACGACAACAAAAAACTTATCGGTTTACAAGCTTATTGGGACTAATTTATATCCTTTTTTAATCGCATCAAATACCATCTCATAAATACTTCATTCAACGAATTTGATTTAAGACGAATGTTTTCTCTTTCTAAATCTGTTAGTAGAGGTTTTGATATTTCTCTCATGCAGGTATAATCCGGATCATTAGAAATTTGCCGCACAATGAAAGATGGTAGAATGCTTTTAATTTTCTTTCGAAAAAACATTTTTTTTAAATCTTTCTTATCCGCTTGTAACTCGAAAAAAAAGTTGATATCAAATTCATGAAATAAATTTTGTTGTAAATATCTTCGTAGAAAAATTTTGTTGTTTTTTAGCTCCGGATCAAGTATTTTAAAAAAATGTACTATTTCAGCATCCCAAAAAGGGAGTCTATGTTCGTGTCCAAAAAAAGAATAAATACGCGCTGAATTATTAATAAGAAGAGGATAACGAGATTTAGATAAAAAATCATCGTAAATAGATGTAAGTAGATAATTATCATTCGGATTTGATAATAATCTTCGGATTTTCTCAACGAAAGATTTATTTTTAACTTGACCAAAAAAAATGATCGAATCTAATGCTTTTTTAAAAAAAGACTCAGAATCATCGTTATTAGTTATTCCTGTTTTTGTCAGCTGGCTCCCAGCTAAAAAATCACCTGTATGTCCGGGAACGAAAACCGCAGTTTTTTCCACCTTATTATTTTCGATTAAATATTTCACTCCGAAGTACTCATACATCCAGAAGGAATTGGTTAGAAAGCCGGAATACTTATAGTATTTTTGAAAAATAGGATCATTTACATAGTCGGAAATCAAATCAGGATTGCTGTTGTCAATAAAATAATGCGGATACTTTAGTTTTTCGGATACTTGCCGGGCTATTTTATTCTCAGGATTACCGGGACGACCGACTGTGTAACAAACTACATTTTCATATTTCTTCTTCTTTAGCATCGCAACAATTAACCGCGAATCGTAACCTCCGCTTAATGGGATTACAAATTGCTGTCCTTCTGCTGAGCGAATCAATC
>DAIOHI010000062.1:0-10106 GCA_036744815.1 Paludibacteraceae bacterium | reverse complement strand
CGAAACTTCGGCACGCAAGGTCATTTTCTTGTTAGCAGCTATGGTAAACAGCGGCTGACCTACCGACACATAATCGCCCTCCGTAACAAAACGCTTTACCATAAAACCCGCAACAGAAGCTTTCACTTCGGCTCCGTCTGTGCGGGTTTGTCCTGCGAAAGACTGATAGGCAAGGCGCGCGCTTTCGTAAGTCAACTTTATTTCGTTGTATTCCTTTTCGGAAATCAATTGGCTTTCTTTCAGCTTTTGAGCGCGGTCGTAGTCCTTTTTAGCAATATCGAAACGGAGTTTAGCCCGTTGTACCGGGTCGCCATCCTCCACATTGCGTGCCGATAAGGTAAGCAGCACTTGGTTCTTTTGCACAGCGATGCCTTCCACCATATTCGCATGCTGAAAAGACACGATTCCTGAAACAGGCGCGCTGATTATCACCTCGTCGCTTGGTGCGGAAATCAGCTGTCCGCTTGTTTTTATCACCTGACGGAAATCTCCCGCTTGTACGGTTTCGGTTGTCAAACCTGCGGCTTTCGCCTGCTCGGGAGTGAATATAATTTCGTCCGAATGATCATCCGAGCTTCCATGACTATGGTCGTGGTCGGCTTCTTCGCCTTCGTGATCGTGATCGCAAGCTCCGCCGTGTTCGTGGTCAGCTTCGTTTGCATCGTGGTTGTGTCCTTCGTGATTATGTTCTTCTGTTGCGTCTTTAGCGTGGCTATGTCCTTCATGCGAAGAAGAGTTGCAGCCTACAAAAATCAGAATAGGAAATATCAATAAATAAATCAATTTCTTCATGAAATAGGAAATTAAATGGAGTTTAGATGAAGTTACTGAAGTTACTACATGGCGCAACTTAAGTAACAAAAATTAAATGGAGTCAGAGGAAAGTGAAGTTATTGAAGCTTATACTCTCGGCTCTACACTCAAAATCTCCCTATTCTCTCCTTGCGGGAGCAAAAGGGGCTTTTTCAACTAAACGAGGGAGGTGCGCGAAGTCCTTCGGAACGGACTATCTGAACTAAATAAGGGGAATATAAATAGAGTGGTATTTGAGATTCTTCAACAAATTCAAGGCAATCCGGAAGGTAGTTGTCTTGAGTAGAAATATAATAAGAATCCGGAAAACTTATAAGTTGAAAGTTGTTATTAGCAACTTCTTCGCGCGGAACGATAAACTCTTCACGACAACAGTCGCCCAAATTTTTCGCACTATGATCGTGCTTAGTGCAACAATGGTTCTTTCCGCATTGAACATCGTTCAACGCAGATGCATCGAAGACGAAATAAAGTATTTCGTTATGATGATGAATATGCGGTAAAATGCTTTGGCTGATTACCACCGAGCAGGCAAGCAACAGAAAAGATACCCGCAATCCATTTTTTATGCTTGCAAGAGCGTTTCCGATATATGATGTTGCTTTTCGCTTCATTAACGATAACTTTTCAACTTTCGAATGCAAATATACATTATTTTGTTTTACAACCTGGTTGCAAAAACAAAGAAAAGAGGGAAGCTTCTAAAAACTTCCCTCTTTTGCTAAAGTATGGATATTTAAACTAAGTTTTAAAAACCACTATTTAAACTACTTTCTTACAATAACTTTATTCGTTATCTGAGAACCGTCTTTTGTAAGAACTTTCAAAGTATAAATTCCGTTCGCAAACATCGAAATGTTTATTGGATTCTCTGTAGTTTCGATCAATAAGCTTCCTGCTGCATCGTAGAGCGACATCTTAGCCACATCGGCTTTCACATAAATTACATCATTTGCCGGATTCGGATACACAACAATGTCATTTACTTTCTGTATTTCAACTGACGATTCGTCCGAAATACAACCTTCCGATGCATCCGAAAGTCCTCCCGGATTGTAGAAAGCTTTAACCGTATAGCATAAATCTCCTTCATCCGCTGTTTTATCTACAAAAGATTGTCCGTAGCTGATAAGATCTGCATTGAGTTTTTTTCCGTCACGATAAATCTCATAACCGACAATATCTTCGCTTCTTTCAACATCAGCCGCCGCATCTCTTACGTTTCCTATAATAACCCAGTTATTAGCTAATTCAGCACCGGCATCTGTAAGTGTTGACCATGTCAAACCGCCATCTTCCGAATAAATATCTCCCTTACCTCTGACTGCTGTCGAATAATCTCTCATCAATGGGAAAGATTTTTCATCGTGTTCGACAACTTCTATACCAAAGATCAAGTTATCAGGATTCGATATTTGCAGCGGATTTTCTAATTTAAATGTATTCCAAGCATTTTCTTCGAAGTTCGATATAGCTTGAGTTATCACACGATCTCCACTTACAAACACAGCTAAACTCAACTTCGTATCAACGCTAGCGCTACTTCCTTTTTTATTGATGTACGCCGAAATTGACGTCAGATATTTGTCTTTATATCTTGTAAGCTCCGCCGAAGTAAATTTGTTGGCTCCAATAAAAGGAAGTCCTTCGTTTCCAATCGAGAATGTTGCTAGTGTTTGAGCGTAAGTAAGCGCGTAAGAACCTGAAGGATCTTGCCATGATATATTTACTTCTTCGTCATTTTCTCTTATAGCCAAAACTGTTTTAGGCGCGGAAACGCTTTCAACTGCAACGGAGAACTCATCTACATGATATTGCGTTGATATTCTGTTAGCTCCGGAAACTGCTCTGAATCGTGTTTTGAAAATCTTATCTTTAACGAAAGAAGTTAAATCGAGGCTTTGAGCCGTCCACGTGCTATCACTTTGAGTAAGCACATAAGATTTTACCGATGTCCATTCTTTACCCTCGGGATCCTTGCTTACTTCAAAATGAATTGTATCTCTCAATCCAACCTCGGTTCCGTAAATTCCTATTTTGTACAAGAAAGAAGCAGTTATCTTATTCTGTCCTTTAGCATCCAAAGGTTTCGATGTAAGAGACGTAGAATAAGATGATCTATCTCCTTTTGTTGTAAATACAACCTCCGAACCTACAAAGTATTTCTCGTGCACATACATCGGATATAAAACCCATCCTGCCGTTGTTCCAACAAAAGAAGGCACTGTCCAGTAATTAGTTTCGAAGCTATTTGAATCAAAGGTTTCGACAAATGGAAGTTGATAGCTATCTACAATAATCGCTACAGCTTCATCTGATTTGGGCGATTCGGTCGATGATTCATCACTATAGTCATAAACAGCCGACACTTGATATGAAAGGCTTCCCGAATGAACATTCTCATCAGTATAAGCCAATTCGGAGCTTTCAACGGTTTTGATCAATTCATTGTCGCGATATATTCTATAAAAGTCCAAGTCGTGTCCCGCAGGTACTTCAGGCGCAGTCCATGTCAGCTGAACTTTATTTCTTTCTTCTACAGAAACTGTCGCTTTCAAATTCAGAGGTCTGTTCATCAATTCCAAATCATTAGCCAAAGTAAGCACCCAGGCTCTGCGATCAACAGCATCTCTTCCTCTCCAACCAGTAAGTACTTTTCCATCTGCCGAAATATCTGTAATAGTTGTACCATTTTGTTCGTTTTCGTCCTCTGTAAATTGGAAGAATGCCGGAAGTTCTATATCACTTGCATAAGTATCGATAAAATCTCTTAGTCCTACATAACCTAATTGATCCGACCAGAAAAATCCTTTTCTGCCTAAGCCTGTTTCTCTAAATCCAACAACCAAACCATCGTTGGTTACAGCGGTCGGAGTCATAGTGGCTTTACCGAAATAAATTAATGTATCGTTTTCTACATCGTATAAAGCCGGTTTATCTGCACCGTTTATTGTGATGTATTTTCCGTTGGGGCTTATGGATGTAGCTTCGGAACCGATATTATCAAGAAGTTTGTACTCTGTAGGCGATGTCCAAACAATAGCATGTCTTCTGCCTCCTGTTTCTGCATAAACCGCCCATCCGCAGGCGACAGATCCATCATCAGACACATTATATATATTAGCACCTTGACCTCCTTGCGGATAACTGTAAACTAAGGTGTCGTTATAACTACCGTCATCTTTCTTCTTCCAAACGTATGGAACAACTTTTGTAGATCCTCCGTTCCAAGTCATTCCTACAATCATATTTCCGTCGGCAGTTATTGCTTTTGGCACTGAACCAAGCTCTGCATTCAAATCAGATCCTGCTCTACCAACACCTAAGCTAATCCATTCGCCATCTTTATAAACACCGCCACTAACTAAAGCTTTATCGTTGATCATATAGTTGGAATCGTGAAAACGACCAACAACAACACCATCATTTGTAACTCCTTCGCCGTCTGCTCCTTTTTGTATTTTTGTAATGGAGGCGTCGCCGTTTGTCCAAATAAATGCAGAATCGCCGGAATAACCCGTGGCATAAAGTCCATTAGAAGATACTTTTTTAACCACTCCTATATCAAGTCCATAAAACAAGTTTTGTGCTTTGATATTTGTAAAATCTTTCCATTTAAGAGCATTTTTGTAAGCTTCTTCGCTACCTGCAGGCACAATAAGTTCTGCGCTTTCGGTTATCGAATAAAATGGGTAAGCATAAGAAAGAAAAACTATTGGAGTCGGATTCTTTACAATAAGTTTTTTCAATCCCTTACAATCTCTAAATGCATAATTCCCAATACTCATTAAAGCTCTTGGAAGTTCGATAGAAGTCAGTAAACTATCGTTACAAAAAGCATCTTGTTCTATTGTAGTTACAGTGGCTGGCAGCAACAAGGATCCGGACAATGCTGTTGGAGCCTCAATCAGTTTTGTTTTAGCTTTATCGTATAAAACTCCTGATTCACTCGAGTAATTCTGATTATCCGCATGAACTGTAATAAGCCCGTAAACACGATAAAAAGCTTTCGAACCAATACTTGTTACAGAAGCCGGAATTAAAACAGAGTTTAAAGTATCACTATCGAAAGCATTCATTCCGATAGTTTTTAAACTTTCAGGAAAGCTTATTTCGTTAAGTCCGGTGCTAGCAAAAGCATAATTTCCAATAGATTCGGTTGAAGCGGAAAGCTTAACCGTTTTTAATTTTCTACAATTTTGAAAAAGGTAATTGGGCAATGCCTTTGCTTCTACTCCTAAAGCTGAAAGATCTGCCGAAACTAAATTGAAGCAATTACGGAAAGCATCTTTTAAGTTTATTACCGACGCAGGAAGCGTTACACTTGTAACTCCAGTTGAAGCAAAGGCGTAAGTTTCAATGTTTTTTACTGTATTAGGAATAGTAAAGGAAGTAATCAGCGAATCATTTGTAAAAGCATTATCACTAATTGTTTCGAGAGAAGATGTGCCGTCAAGAGTGACATCAGCCAATTTCCAGCAATTTGCAAAAGCGTGTTTTCCTATTGTTGTTACTCCTGACGGGATGGAAATAGATGTTAAGCTTTTACATTCGTAAAAAGCTTTTTCTCCAATCGTAGTAACCGAAGCAGGTATAACAAAAGACGTTCTTTTTACCGGACATGCAATAATCGTAGTTTTATCAGCACTTGCTAATGCTCCTTCTAAACTTGAATAAGTAGTGTTAGCACTTTCAACTAAAATAGAATCACCTAAAAATCCTGCAAAAGCAGTTCCCACATTAGTAACCAATGCCGGAATTTTAAACTTCTTCAGCTTGGGCAAAGCCTGTATAGCAGAGTTTCCCATTGTTTCCAGCTGAGAATTAGGAGCAAAATCAATTGACGTTAAATTAGCGCAGCCTTGAAATGTTCCATTAGACAAGGTCTTTATCCCTGCGGGAATCGTAATTTCCGTTAGGCTTGTACAGCTATTGAAAGCTGTTCCACCTAAATACAACAGTCCGTCGGGCAAAGTGATGAATACTAAACTTGAATCGTTGGAAAAAGCAGAAGTACCTATATATTTTACTCCTTGCGGTATTGATATTGAAGTTAACTTAGGACTATTTGAAAACGCACTGCCATTGATAGTGTCCAGCTTCGAGTTGATGCCAAAATCTACCGTATGCAATTTTTTTGCCAAGTTAAACGCCGAAATTTCTATGCGCGTAACTGTTGGAGATAATTTTATAACTTGTAAACTATCTGCTCCCGATGGCTGCCCAAAAGGGAAAACTCCAGGAGTATAAAGAGCATTTTCCGGTATTGCGTTTGCTCTGTATGTTTTACTTCCTTCGGTATAAGCTACAATCGTGGCTCCGTTTATATCCAAATTTTTCAGATTTTTCATGCTCTTCATGGTAACGAAGTCGCGTTGGTCGATAGTACCCGTAATGATTAAGTCAGTTACATCCATTACGTTAATTCCCTCAGGCAAGGATGTTTCCAAACTTCCGGCTGTCACTGATACATTTACAGTTGTCGCCTTAGACACAAGGCAGAGGGATAGAAAGATAGATAATAGTAAAAATTTAGTTTTCATAAATTAACAATTAAATTGTTTAGGATATTTAGTTTTTAATGAAAGAGACATGTGCAAACCCTACAACTCTTTGATTCGTCGCACTTTGTTATTAAAATATTATTTGCAAAATTGAAGTAAACAGATCTATATAAACAAAAACAAAATTTTATTTGGAACTTACAAAACTACACAAAAAAATGACAATTAAAACAAATATATTAACGCGGACAAAAACAGACACAAAAAACAGTTCGTAGAACAAAATTAACCACAGACTTGTTGTTTTATCAATAATTTATAGTAAAAGTTAATTTCTTTTTATGCTTACTCCCATTCCACAAAAACATGTATTTTTGTTGTGTTTTTGCCAAGCACAGCTAAGAAACTGTTTAGATTTTACCAAAAAGTTTATTTACAAGATAGTCTTTGTCTTATTTTTAGGCTCTTTTGAGCATCTTTTTTGCTTTTCATTCTTGATTTAGCCCGCTAAATCGGCGAACAAAAATCAGAAAATCTATATCAAAACAGCTCTAAAAGATAATGACAATAAAATTTAAACAGTTTCTGAATATGAAAGAGCAAAACAATCCGCAATAATTATAACACAACTCAACTTTTATGTGGAAAATCAATTCATTCAACTATACAAGAAGACCGAGTTTTACTGTTCAGGTTGGTAAAGTGAAACTTGGCGGCGATCAAGCCCTACGAGTACAATCAATGGGAAATACCGACACTAACAACACCGATGCTTCTGTGGAACAAGCCATACGAATCATCGAAGCCGGCGCTGAATTACTTCGTTTCACGGCACAAGGTCTCCGCGAAGCAGAAAATCTAAAAAACATCAGACAAGAATTAGATAAAAAGGGTTACTCTACTCCTTTGGTTGCCGATATACATTTCAGCCCTAATGCCGCCGAAGTTGCCGCGCGCAATATCGAAAAAGTGCGTGTCAATCCGGGAAACTATGTGAAAAGCGTGAAACGATTGGGCGACACATCGGATTATAGCGACGAAGAATATCAAGCCGAATATGAAAATATCCGCGAACGTTTTCTAGTATTATTAGCTATTTGCAAAGAGCATAATACAGCTTTGCGTATTGGTGTGAATCATGGCTCACTCAGCGAACGGATGATGAATCGCTACGGCGACACGCCGCGTGGGATGGTAGAATCCTGCTTAGAATTTCTTAAAATATGCAAGGAAGAAGATTTCAAGAATGTAGTTATTTCAATGAAAACTTCGAATACAGTTTTGATGGTGCAAACCGTTCGTTTACTTGTAGATAGACTCGAAAAAGAAGAACTTCATTTTCCGCTACACTTGGGCGTTACCGAAGCAGGCGATGGCGAAGACGGACGCATTAAGTCGGCTGTGGGCATCGGCGCGCTACTTGTCGATGGCATTGGCGATACTATTCGCGTTTCGCTGAGCGAAGATCCTGAATTTGAAATTCCCGTTGCTCGCCAGCTTGTCGAATATACAGCTACAAGACAAAACCAAACATTTATCAATGCCGAAACAAGTCAGTTTTATTCTCCATTCGAATATGTGAAGCGCGAAACTTACGCCATCAATAATATCGGAGGCGAAAATACACCTATAGTAATTGCTACGAAAAAAGCAGATTATAAAACTCAGCCCGATTATTATTTATTGTCGGATAAGATTGTTGATAATAAAGGAATTGAATATAGCTTAACAAACATAGAAGAACTTTTATCGCACAAACAAAAACAAAACAATTTGACTTTTGTCAAAATCACGTTAAACAATTTGACCGATGAAGCGTTAAATTACCTTAGAACAAGCAGCGAGCTTGTTTTGTTGCTTCATAGCGATAGTGATAATCATATTGGCGAACAGCGTGCATTCTTCCACAAGATGTTGGATGCCGGCTGTAAAACTCCGGTTGTAATTTGCCGTAATTATCAGGAGAACAGCCTGGAAGCTTTGCAGATAAAGGCTGCCTGCGATATGGGCGTTATTTTTATTGATGGTTTCGGAGACGGTATTTTGCTCGAAAACGAAGGACAATTGACATCAGAGGAAATCAATTCTATCGCTTTTGGCATTTTACAAGCAGCTCGGGTACGCACAACAAAAACAGAATATATTTCTTGTCCCAGTTGCGGACGTACGTTATTTAATTTACAAACAGTAATTGCCCGAATAAAAAATCGGACAAGCCATCTTACCGGACTAAAAATCGGAATTATGGGTTGTATCGTAAACGGTCCGGGAGAAATGGCTGATGCAGATTATGGATATGTGGGAGCCGGAAAAGGAAAAGTAAGCCTGTACAAGAAAAAAGAATGTATCGAACGAAATATCCCCGAAAACGAAGCGGTGGATAAATTGATAGAATTAATAAAGGCAAATGGCGACTGGCACGAAAGTTGTTGACGGAAATTTATGACATAAACTATTTATATATTGAACTAAAAAACAATTAAAATTCAAAAACTAAGTAAAATGAAAAAAATGATTCTTACACTTGCTCTTGTAGCAAGTATCGCAGGCGTAGCAAATGCACAAGTTGACACTAAAAATATTGGTCTTCGCGTTGGTGGTTTATTGGGTTATGGTGCGGAAGTTTCCTATCAACATCCATTAAGTTCGTCTAATCGTATTGAAGCTGATTTGGGCTGGAACTATTATGGTTTCGGACTTACAGGAGTTTACCAGTGGGTTTGGGATTTATCTGCTTTGGCAACCGGATTTAATTGGTATGCCGGTGTTGGTGCTGGATTGGGTGTTTACGATTATGACTACAATACAAATAGAACAAGAAACAACGCCTTCAATTTAGGTATTGCCGGTCAGATAGGTATCGAATACAATTTCAATATTCCATTGCAACTATCCTTGGATTACAGACCTATAATTTATCTTCTTAACAACTCCTACTTAAGTGGAGACGGTATTGCCGTAAGTGCTCGTTACAAATTCTAAGTAAGATAAAATTTTTAACAAAAAAGCCGCGAGTTAAATAATTCGCGGCTTTTTTTATGGAATAAAATTGAGTTCTATCTATTTTTTATCAAAATCAGAAATAAGCGTTATGGATTTAATTCCGGAAGTGATTGGTAAAAGCGAATCAAGCATCTCTTGTATTTCAGCTGTCATTTCCTCATCTTCAGAAAACTGCATCAGTAAATTGATAAAACTCGATATATTAGATGTGGATGCGTTATACTGCAAGGATAACTTTTTCTTTGCCAGCGTGTAAGTCATTTCAAAGGAAACTCCTTGCGTTGTCAGATTAACTTTATCGCCTGATAAGCTATATGTTCCAGCTACCGGGTCGCTTTGATTTCCTTCCATCATTGATGAAAGCAGAAATGTATTATCCGAATTGAAAGATATCTGCAGCTTCTCCGGCTTATAATTATTAATACTATCGTTAATCATTTTAGATATAAGAGCTCCCATTATTTCATCGTCCGCATTTACCGAAACAGAAATTTTGTTTAACTCCCAGTTTCCTATAATCACTTCAGGATCTTCCTTGCATGAACTAAACAGCAATAATACGCTCGCAATTACAAACAATAATTTTTTCATACTTATCTATTTTTATATGTTGTTTTGTTACTAAAAACACGAAGTGTATTGATCTATCTTTAAGAGGCAGATTAATCTGTCTTAATTTTTCAGTACAACAAAGTTAATGCCAATGCAAGATATATTGGGATAGAATATAACTAATTATTATTAAAAAGCGGCATTTGAACACAAAAACGCTTAAACATGGATTTA
>DAIOHI010000061.1:0-10130 GCA_036744815.1 Paludibacteraceae bacterium | reverse complement strand
TTTCCTGCCTGATAATTCTCTTTCGAAAAATTAATTGCAAAAGGTTTATTATACGCCTTTGCATTCGTAAGGACATTACAAGTAAAAATTAAAATAAGAATAAGGCTGTGTTTCATGTTCGATAATGTTTTTCGAAAAAAGGGAGATAAAGATAGTTAATTTTGACAAGAACAAACACAATGATACTGCATTATTGCATATGCGTATATGCATTTTCATTGATTATTCCATTTTATATTTAACGCTTTATAACAAGAAGATGTTTAAAAAGTGTCTTTCTATCTTTAGCTTAAATAATTGATGAATACAAATTAAAAACTGACAAATAATAAACTGTAATTGCATAGTAACAAGTATTTGGAGGTATCATAAAATTATAAATTTCACAATACAAACAAATAACACGAAATACATCACATCGTAAACATCTTCTTTTGTCGATTCCTGTATTTTTTTGTACTTTTGCGTTCTCTATAAAAACAACATTAAAAACAACTTATATTTCCATGTTTGAATCACTTAGCGAAAGGCTCGAACGGTCGTTTAAGATACTGAAAGGCGAGGGTAAAATTACCGAAATCAACGTTGCGGAAACTCTGAAAGATGTGCGTAAAGCCTTATTGGATGCCGACGTAAACTTCAAAACAGCCAAAACATTTACCGAAACCGTAAAGGAAAAGGCGATGGGGCAAAATGTGCTCACGTCGCTGAAACCGAATCAGTTGATGGTAAAAATCGTACACGACGAACTGGCGACTCTTATGGGCGGTTCGAGTGTGGACATCAACCTAAAAGGTTCACCTGCCGTTATATTGATGTCGGGTTTGCAGGGTTCGGGTAAAACCACTTTCTCCGGAAAACTCGCCAACTTTATCAAAAGTAAACGAGGAAAAAATCCTTTATTGGTGGCTTGCGACGTTTATCGTCCCGCAGCTATCGAACAGCTAAAAGTGCTTGGAGAGCAGCTTAACGTTCCCGTTTATACGGAAGAGGGAAACAAAAATCCGGTAAAAATTGCCGAAAACGCTATTAAGCATGCCAAACAATACGGAAATGATGTAGTGATTATCGACACGGCAGGACGTTTGGCTATCGACGAAACGATGATGAACGAAATTGCCGCGATAAAAAAAGCCATTAATCCACAGGAAATTTTGTTCGTTGTCGATTCGATGACCGGACAAGATGCCGTGAATACCGCTAAAGAATTCAACGACCGTCTCGATTTCGATGGAGTTGTACTTACAAAACTTGATGGTGATACGCGTGGTGGAGCAGCGCTTTCAATTCGTTCGGTGGTAAACAAGCCGATTAAGTTTGTTGGAACGGGCGAGAAAATGGATGCTCTCGATGTGTTCCATCCCGAACGTATGGCTGACCGTATTTTGGGAATGGGTGACATTGTATCCTTGGTTGAGCGCGCACAAGAACAATACGATGAGGACGAAGCTCGCCGAATTTCTAAAAAAATAGCCAAGAATCAATTCGATTTCAACGACTTTATTTCCCAAATACAGCAAATCAAAAAAATGGGAAATATAAAGGATTTGGCAGCAATGATTCCCGGCATGGGCAAAGCCTTAAAAGATGTTGAACTTGACAACGATGCTTTCAAAGGCATCGAAGCCATCATTCATTCGATGACACCAAGGGAAAGAGAAAATCCCAGCTTGTTGAATGGAAGCCGCAAGCAACGCATTGCCCAAGGTAGCGGGACGACTATTGTTGAAGTAAATCGTTTGCTGAAGCAATTTGAGCAAACAAGCAAGATGATGAAAATGGCAACCACAGGGAAATTGGGTAAAAAAAGAAGATAAATTGATTTCAAGAAGCCAAGATTCCTAATTCCGAGATAGGAATTCTATCCGAATAATCTTGAAATCTTGAAATTAGAAATTTTGGAATATATGAATCTTATCGACGGAAAAGCCATTTCGGCACAAATAAAAAAGGAAATCGCAGAAGAAGTTTTACAAATAAAAGCTTCAGGTGGAAAAGCACCTCATTTGGCGGCTGTACTTGTTGGACATGATGGCGGAAGCGAGACTTACGTTGCCGCTAAAGTCAAAGCTTGTGAAGAAGTCGGTTTCAAGTCGAGCCTTATTCGTTACAAAAGTGATATAACTGAAGAAGAGCTACTTGCTTGTGTTGATAGATTGAATAACGACAAAGATATAGACGGATTTATTGTTCAACTTCCGCTCCCGAAACACATCAATGAAGATAAAATCATCGAGGCCATTGACTACAGAAAAGACGTGGATGGATTTCATCCGATAAACGTTGGACGCATGTCAATCGGTCTTCCTTGTTTTGTTTCGGCAACACCGGCAGGAATTTTGGAATTACTGAAACGCTACGAAATTCCCACTTCGGGCAAAAATTGCGTGGTACTTGGGCGAAGCAATATTGTAGGCAAACCTGTCGCTTCGCTGATGATGCAAAAAGGCTATCCGGGCGATGCTACCGTAACCGTTTGCCATAGCCGCACGCCAAACATCAAAGAGATTTGCCTGCAAGCTGATATTATTATTGCAGCTTTGGGCGTTCCCGAATTTCTGAAAGGCGATATGGTAAAAAACGGAGTTGTGGTGATTGATGTAGGCACAACGCGCGTTCCTTCTACCGAAACGAAATCGGGTTTCCGTCTTAAAGGTGACGTAGCTTTCGATGAAGTTGCTCCGAAAGCATCTTTCATTACGCCCGTTCCGGGAGGTGTTGGACCGATGACCATTGTTTCGCTGATGAAAAATACACTTCTTGCTGGGAAAAAAGAAATATACAAGTAGTTTCAAGATTTCTTGAAACATTATTTAGATCATGTTTTACGCGCCGAATTTATTGACAGGCAATGTTCTTCCCGAAGAGGAATCGCAACATGCAGCCAAGGTTTTGCGTCTTCGTATCGGTGATGAAATCGAAATCGTTGATGGAAAGGGAAGCTTATGTAAAGCGCGTATTACCAATCCGCATCCGAAACATTGCGAATTCGAGATCATTTCCCGACATTTTGTCGAAAAGAAAAACTACCTGCTCCATATTGCCATTGCTCCAACAAAAAATATTGATCGCTTGGAATGGTTTATCGAAAAAGCTACCGAGATAGGCATTGATAGTATTACTCCTATCGTTTGTCGCTTTTCGGAGCGGAAAATCATTAAACCAGAACGCTTGGAGAAAATAATCATTTCAGCATCCAAGCAATCGCTTCGAGCTTATTTTCCTGTTTTAAACCCTATTTGCAGCTTCGATGATTTTATAAAGTCATCGAAAGAAAATCAAATATTTATTGCTCATTGCTACGAAGAAGATAAGCAAACTTTAAAACAGCTTTGCCAATCGAATACCGACACATTGATTTTGATAGGTCCTGAAGGCGATTTTAGCCAAGACGAAGTTCAGAATGCTTTATCAAAAGGATTTCGCCCTATTTCCCTAGGCGCGAGCCGACTACGCACCGAAACAGCTGGAATTGTGGCTTGTCATACGGTAACATTCACTAATGAATGAATTGTTATCCTTTACCCACTCCGTTTTAACAACAACACAACACATAGATTATCAAACATATAAATAGATCATATCTATATATATGTATTTTTCTGTATTATATTAACATTCTTTCAAATCAAATTGTTAATATAAATCCCTAATTCGTAATATTATTTAAAATAAAAATATAAAATATAAAATTATATGAATATCATAAGAAAAGCTTTAACTTGTGCAAGTCCATAAACAATAAAATTCATTAACATTCATCTGTAAATCCAGCCTCTAAGATTACAACAGAGAAAAAACAACAAATCACATAGACAATTAACTGTTTATTTATTAATCTCACTTTAAATTATTTACCTTATGAAAAAACTATTATTTATTTTGCCTTTAGTAATTTGCCAATTTACCAATGCGCAAATCGCAGAAGTAGTATCTATCAAACAGATACCAATGGAAAAGGGAAGTTATCACTTTCCAACTATCAGCCCACAAGGCGATTATGTATTAATATCCAGTACTGGTTACAATGGTCTCGTGAAAATAGATCTCACCAGCTACGAGACGAAGATTCTATCAACAGCTCCTTCGGCTGGGTATTATCCAACAATAAGTGCTGACGGAAAAAAGATCGCTTTCTATGAAGCCTTTTACAAGAACAACCGACGTTATACTTCTGTAAAGTCGCTAGATTTATCTACTCCTTTATTAAGTAGAGCCATAGAAGAGGCAGTCCCTTCACGAAATATTACAGGAATAAAAATAACAAACGGTTCGCTTAAAATAGCAACAGCAGGGAAAGAATCACAGAAAAAACTCACAACAGATACTGAGGAAAATACAATACCGTTACTTACTATCGAAAACAAATTAATGGTTATTTATAAAGCTGATAAGCGAATAGAATTAGCTCCGAACGGAGATGATAAAAGTTATTATTGGGCATCTATTTCGCCTGATGGCAAAAAGATTGTTTACAACACAGCCTATCCAACAAACACATGGATTTGTGATATCAACGGAAAAAACCCCATAGCATTAGGACGCATTGGAGCTCCACAATGGATAGGAAATAATCACATTATAGGCATGAACGACAAAGATGACAACAGCAAGATAACATCTTCTTCGATCGAAATTATTGATATTAAAAGCAAAATACGTCAAAATCTTACGCCTTCAAATATTATAGCCACCTATCCAAGTGCTTCTGCCGATTGCAAAACAATTGCATTTGATTCTCCTCAAGGCAATGTATATATAATGAATATCAACCTTAAATAACTTACAAAATGAAAAAACTATATATTTTATTAATTACAGCCTTATGTAGCTTTACATTAATGGCAGAAGATCTTACAGGAGTTAGGATATATATAAACCCTGGACATGGAGGATATGATGGCAATGATAGAAGTGTTGCAACATTATCACATCCTATAGCCTGGGATAGAGTTGACACATTGGGTTTTTGGGAGTCCTCAAGTAACTTAACGAAAGGATTGTATCTTAGAGACCTGCTGGAAGAAGCAAATGCTAGCGTTATGATGTCACGTACCAACAACTCGAGCGGGATACGGGACGAAGGTTATTCACAGCATGAAGGCAAAGATTTGACTAATGGAGGCGACCGCTATCTCTCCGACATCGGTGCCGAAGCCAATGCTATGCAAGCCGATGCTTTTTTATCAATTCACTCCAATGCCGCAAATGGTGTTGCTAACTATCTGTACTTAATTTATCGTGGGGTACCGGATGACGACTACAAACTAATACCATGGGATCAGCGCAGTAAAGATATGGCATTGGTATGCTGGCCCTACATGTTGGACAATCCACTTACCGATTGGACACATTATTATCCACTAAATATGACTAATGTGAAAGTCCACTCACAGGAATTAGGAGTATTGAATGCTTGCAATATGGTTGGTTTTTTGTCAGAAGGACAATTTCACGACTATCTGCCTGAAGCATGCCGCTTGATAAATGAAGATTATAGAAAATTAGAGTCTCTCCGTTTTTTCCGTTTTTATCTGGAATACTTCAACGGCGATAAAGAAACAAAAGGTACTCTTGCTGGCTATGTTAAAGATAAGGATAAATCTATGGAGATATCCTCATTATATAGTTATCATGCTGGATCGGATGATGAGTGGACGCCTATAAATGGTGCTGAAGTAGTTTTACGTAATGCCAATGGCGATTCGATTAATGTTTACACAGTGGATAACGAATGGAATGGAGTATTTGTGTTTTATAATCTGCCTCCGGGAAATTATAAACTGGAAGCGCGATATGAAAATTATGAAACAAAAACTATTAATGCGACAGTTACAGCGGGACAAACTTCAAATTATAAAATCTTTTTACGCGACGAAAACGCTCCGGATCCTGAAGAAATTCCCGATAATTACGCATCTCCTATTCAAGATAAAGGTTTAATTGCGCTCAACTCTTATTCCTTCGCACAACAAGGAAGCAGCGCATCTGCTCCTACATGGCTTTCGGCAGATAATATTAAACGCATCATATATAGGAACAACAAATTATATGTACTTACTAAAGAACCTAAAATTCTGATAATAAATACAAGTACATTAGAGATTATCAAAGAAATGAATCTGACAGGTATTGAAGGTGGACTTATTACTATCAGCGACATTGCATTTACAGCCGACAACTATTTATTAGCTTGCAATAAAGAAAACATATCACTACCCGAAACTCAAAACCGCTATTTTAAAGTATATACGTGGCAAAGTGACGATGATGCTCCCGAACTCTATTTCCAAACGCAAGCCAATGGGAATTGGGCTGAAGGAACAATAGGTGAAACCATGGCTGTAAGTGGACCAACTTGGGCTCTAACTGTTTATACGCCTGCTATCACAACAACCATCCCAGCCGAAGGTACACCGAGAAAAATCCGCATATTAGGGATTCAGAAAAAAAGAAAAAGTGATCCTGTATCCAAATATATGATGGACGACAGTTACACAGAAGCTTCATGGGGAAGCGATTATCAATTTATGATTTCTCCTAGAGGAAGCGACCATATCATAGTTACAAGCAATATTCTTTCTCCTACAGAATATCAATTTGATATAACCTTACCTAACAGAAGTTCGCTTATAAAGAAAGGAGTATTTACTTCCGAAGGATATAATTTGTTTAAAACGAATGGCTCAAGCTATTTCCGCTATTCTGACCGTAGTTATATGGCTGCACCTGTTGCTCAAGAAGGACGCGTTAATACCGCTGTAGTATTATTTGATATTACCAACGGATTAAATAATGCGGTGAAATTATCAGACGAATTCCCAAGCGATGGAATTGCTAACGTAGCTGCACCTTATATGACGGCTTATGGCGTGGTAACCAACTACGATATTACGTTGCATGCATTGGCAGAAAATCAAGGTCATGCTGCATACAAAACAACTTCCGGTCCGGTAGTGGCGCGCGTTTATGCCTCGGAACTAAAAGCAGAGAAAACCCAATCGGGATACGATTACAAATTCACTTTAAATGAAAATGCAGACGAAGTAGAGATTACTCTTACATCTGAAAGCACCAATCAGACATTTTCGTTTGGCAGTTTAGACAAAGGTCGCAATACCGTCTCAATCTCTAAAGAACAAGTGTCTGCTAATGGTAATTACACATGGGAAGTAAAAGCATCAAACAATCTTGCTCCTACTCGTCCTATTAAAGTGACAGACAATGCTAATCCATTGTTGCAGTTTTATGGTCCTCGTGGCGTAGCTGTTGACAATCACACTGAGAGTCCGTTCTTTGGCAGGGTTTATGCTTCAGAAACTTTGCAAGGGAAAGTAACAGATAGAACTACTGAAAGAGGAATTTATATTTTGAATGCAGCGCTAGAGGACGTTACAGAGCAAGGTGCAAGTAGCTATAAGGGCGGAGTTAATTGGACAGCAACCGACAGTCCATTCCGTTTAGCAACAGCTCCTGACGGGAGTGTATATTTAACCGACTTAAGCAGTGCTAATTCCGGTGTATGGATTATGGATCCGGCAAATCCGTCTGCTGCGTTTACTCCCGTATTCTCACAATCACTTACAAAAAACAGTAGTGGTTTAGCGAGCAATGGAAGCACCAATGTACATGGACCAATTTCACACTGCTGGATCGAAGGAGCAGATACCGACACGAAACTATATACTTTTGATAAAAATTATATCGGTCCAGAAGCAAACAATACAGGTAACATATTACGTTATGATATTGGAAATCTTGAAACTGCATGGGAGATTGCTCCAAGTGCCGTTATTTATAGCGATGGGAAAAATGGCAATCTGCAGCAAAACTTCAACTCATGTATTGCCCCTGACGGAAGAGGTGGCTGGTGGATATCACAATTTAGATATACAGATGCTCCAGGTGTACCATCCTTAATTCATATGGGAACTGACGGATTAGTTGATTTCAACTCAGGTAACACGACCACATTAATAGGAAGTTCTGTTATGGGTGGAATGGCAGTAAATGGTGATTACACAAAAATAGCCATGGGAACTAACAACGAGGTCAGAGTATTTGATGTCATTTTCTCTGAAGAAGGAGTTCCTAGTTTAGAACTTTACTATACCATTAAACCGGCGCTAGGACAAAACACAGGAGGAATAGCCTTTGATAAACCGGGAAACATATATATTATCTCCAATTCTCAAGAACGTCTTGGTGTCTGGGGATTACCTGTATCGGATAATAGTTTTACGACACCTGCACCTTCAGCCCAAACTGTAACATACAGCACAGAGACTGATGTAAGTAAGCAGGCCGATGCCACTATAAACATATCTCCAAATCCGATGAGAGATATTCTGAACATAAAGAGTGATAAAGTTATTAACTCGGTGAAATTAATTGATTTGAGCGGACGTACACTAATCAATACCGTTGTAAACAATTACAACATAACACTTAACACATCGGATGTTAATGCGGGAAGCTATATCTTGATTGTTAACGAAAAAGCAATTAAAGTTATAAAAAATTGAGAATAACATATTCTACGATAAGAGTAGAATGATTTGAAAAATAGAGAAATCCCAACAAATTCAGATTTGAAGTTTGTTGGGATTTCTTTTATACTTTCGTCTGTCGAAGCAACAACCAGCCCTCTCCTATTTCAACTAATAAGCAATCATTTGTATTTTTGAAGATTCGATTAGCGTATCAGTAATCAAGGCATTTTTTAATGTTGAGTAAGCCTTCCATTCCGCATTAAATAAATCGGAGGCATCTGTATTTGTTTCTTTTCTGATTATATTCATCAGCTCCTTCGGCAACTCTCCTGTTGTCAGAAGCTTTTTAAAAGAATCTGTCAACCTGTCATTTTCTACCGACAATACGCTTCCTGAACTAATTATGACATCATTCTTTCCTGCATCAAGACTCAGATTTTCGATCCATTTTTCTATCTTTTTAATATTTAGATATTTTTCAATTACTTCAATTTCCGATATCTCATCCTTTCCTTCTTTGTCCTTTTGAGATATTTCATCAAAATGATTAGACAACATTTCAACTCCTTTCTTTAGCTCTTCCTCCTTTTGTTCACTCAGCTTATTGAAGTGCTCAGATAATATTATTGCAATTACATTTTTTTGATTATCGCATCCTTCAATAAAATTCATCACATCCAAAATCCGATTTATTAAATATATAGGCTTAAACAACAAGGACTCCAAACCTTTTTGTTTAATTTCATCATCAATAAGCGGACTAGTCAAGTGCGAGTTGATTACATCTATTTCGGTATTATAATTTCTGAGCAAAAGACTTAGCTCGTGCATTTTTGCGTAATGCTTCGAATTGTTATTGTATCTTTCCAAATGAATATCTTCCGGCAATGTTTTTAGCTTCAACAGGTGATATTCGGCAGGATATTGCTTCATATTTTTGTCCATTTTGGAGGCAATCGCAAGAGCACATATCTTATTTCGGTACAAATGTCGAATCAGATCGACGAAAAGATATCTTTGCGTTTCGGCATTTACCCGCTTCACATTATTAGCTGTTTTATAGGAAAAGCCCGCTGCTAATGCCGAAGCAATAAGTCCTAAAGAGGCAATAACTATATTAATAATCGCCCAAGGATTGGGATGCGTATTTACCGCTGTTTCCTTTATTTGGGGAACAACGCAACTAATCGAATCTTTAATGCTCTGAAGCACATTCAGCACTTCGGATGATTGAGAATTATTCAACAGATTGAGCGATTCTGTTGACGCACTAATAAGATCTTGAACTTGCAATAGTATCATAAAATATTTATTAAAGGTGTTTTTAAGAATAGTTTAGAAACGATAACCCAATCCCCATTCGATAAATTCGGCTTTTTGAAGGTGGGTTTTCAGTCCAATACTGGCGAAGAAATGATCGCTAAGCATATATTTTGCCACAGCGCGCGTATAAAGCCAACCATCTTCTTTGTCAATATCATATTTATAAATTAAGGACTTTTGTTCTTCTCCTTTTTTATCGTAAGGTTCCAAATTTTTAATCGGGTCGTACAAGTAAAGTCCAAAATGGAAGCCGGCTATCAAGCGACCAACAATAAATTCGTGCTGCCAAGAGATTCCAGCCCGAAGTTTATTCTT
>DAIOHI010000060.1:0-10134 GCA_036744815.1 Paludibacteraceae bacterium | reverse complement strand
ATGTCCCTGAAAGTTGATTTTTCATATAAAGATTCTTAATAGTGATTGATAATTACAATATTGCCTGAAAGGCATTATCTACGTAACCGTATGTAAGCGAAGCGCAACTTGCGGTAAAAGCAACAACGGAATCTTTGCCTACAAGGCAAAACATTTCTTTAGTTCTGCCTTGCAGGCAGTTGTTTAGTAGCTATTTCGACCATAGGTCAACAACCTATGGTTATGAATATAAGGCTTTTCAAGCCTCTTTAGAATAATTTTGTCATTGTACTAAGATAAAAATTAGAAGATGAGTGCGTTATTTACAAATAGCGGAACTCAATTAAAACAATAAAAACTGAATACGATATTTTTAAAATGAAACATCTGAAATATATCACACTAAGCCTTGCGATGCTTTTGATCCAGAACGCTTGGACTCAAAACATCAAGATAAAAACAGGAATTGAAGTGCTGAAAGAGCAAAACTTCAAGGTGCTGGAGGGGAAGCGTGTCGGACTGATTACCAATCCGACGGGCGTTGATGATCGGATGAAATCAACTATCGACATCCTTTTCGAAGCTCCGAACGTAAAACTAGTGGCACTTTTCGCTCCCGAACACGGAGTGCGCGGCGATGAACATGCCGGCGATCAGGTTGAAGATATGAAAGACCCCAAAACAGGTCTGACCGTTTATTCGCTTCACGGAAAAACGCGGCGGGCAACGCCCGAAATGCTGAAAGGCATCGACATATTGGTGTATGACATCCAAGACATCGGCTGCCGCTCCTTCACATACATCAGCACCATGGGTTTGGCAATGGAAGTAGCCGCCGAAAATAAGGTGGAATTTGTGGTTCTCGACCGCCCCAATCCGCTCGGAGGAAATAAAGTGGAAGGCGGATTGGTCGAAGATAAATTCCTTTCCTTTGTCAGCCAATTCAAAATTCCTTATCTCTATGGCTTGACTTGCGGTGAGTTGGCATTGCTGTTGAACGGCAAAAAGATGTTGAAAAAAAGATGCAAACTCTATGTCGTACCGATGGAGGGCTGGACACGCGACATGCGTTACGAAGAAACCGGATTGCAATGGATTTCATCGTCGCCACACATCCCCCACCCTATCACAGCCTTGTTTTATCCCGTTTCGGGTATATTGGGCGAGTTGGGTTATATGTCCATCGGCGTTGGCTATCCGCTTCCTTTCGAAGTTTTTGCTGCCGAATGGATCGATGCCGAAAAGTTGGCAAGCAATATGAACGCGCTGAATCTTCCCGGATTGTTTTTCCGTCCGATTTATTTCAAACCCTTTTACGCTACCGGACAGGGCAAACAAATGAAAGGTGTGCAAGTTCACATTATGGATTACGAAGCGGCAAGGCTTTCGGAAGTTCAGTTTTATGTGATGCAGGAAGTCGCGGCGCTTTATCCCGATAAAGCCATTTTTGATAATGCCGATCAGAAGCGTTTCAATATGTTCGACAAAGTCAGTGGAAGCGATTATGTACGCTTGACCTTTGCAAAGAACAATCGTTTCGACGATATAAAAGAATATTGGTATAAAGAATGTGACGATTTCAAACAAAAATCACAAAAGTATTATTTGTATAAATAAAGCCATGACTCAAGCACAAGCAAGCAGCCGACTTCTATCCCTCGATGTACTTCGGGGAATTACCATTGCCGGAATGATTTTAGTAAACAATCCCGGCTCATGGTCTTATGTTTATGCTCCGCTCGGGCACGCGCAGTGGCACGGACTTACGCCCACCGATTTGGTTTTCCCTTTCTTCATGTTTATCATGGGGATTTCTACCTATATTTCGCTTCGCAAATTCAACTTCGAATGGAATAAAACAAGCTTGTTCAAAATCTTGAAGCGGGTTTTTGTCATCTTCCTCATCGGAATGGGAATAGCTTGGCTGTCGCTTTCTTTCCGAACATACCGAAGCCTTTCGGGTGAAGAAATGGGCTTCTTCGAACGCTTTTTTCAGGCAATTACAAATTTCGGTAATATCCGCATCTTAGGTGTTATGCAACGCCTCGCCTTATGTTACGGAGCAAGCGCCATTATCGCCATATCGGTAAAACATAAATACATTCCGCATATTATCATCACAACCTTGGTCGGTTATTTTCTGCTCCTTATTTTCGGAAACGGCTTTGAGTTCAGCGAACAAAATATCATTTCCATTATCGACCGAGCCATCCTCGGAACAAATCACATGTATCGCGACAGCGGTCTCTTTCTCGATCCCGAAGGACTTATCAGTACCATACCGGCAATCGCTCACGTTCTGATTGGCTTTTATTGCGGAAAACTGATTATGCAGACGAAAGATAACAACCTTCGCATGCAGCATCTTTTCATTGCGGGTGCCATTATGACTTTTGCAGGATTCTTGCTGAGCTATGCCTGCCCGATCAATAAAAAAATATGGTCGCCAACCTTCGTATTGGCAACTTGCGGATTAGCCGCCACACTTTTAGCACTGCTTATCTGGATTATCGACATCAAAGGACATAAGCGCTGGAGTGTCTTCTTCGAATCTTTCGGAGTCAATCCGCTTTTCATTTATGTAGCGGCTGCCGTATTTTCTATTCTATTGGGTAATATTTTTATCACATACGCCGGAGAGCCGATTGCAATAAAAAGCTTCCTTTACAGCATTTGTTTGCAGCCCTACTTAGGCGATTATTTCGCATCGTTTATCTATGCAGTCCTATTTGTCGGCTTCAATTGGATAATCGGGAATTTTTTATACAAAAAACAAATTTATATTAAGATATGATACTATTAGCAGATGGAGGATCGACCAAAGTCGATTGGTGTTTGGTTGATCGTGGTGTTTTAATTAAAAGGATATTTACCAAAGGCGCGAATCCTTTTTTCCGAACGAAGGAGGATATCAGCGGAGAACTTAATCTTATGCTTGTGCCGGAGTTGAAAAATTATCCGATTGAAGCTGTGTATTTCTATGGCGCGGGATGTGCTTTCCCCGAAAAAAACGAAATTATCAGAGCAGCGATCGCCGAAAATTTTGATACGGATATTATCGAAATCGGAAGCGATTTGTTTGGCGCGGCAATCGGATTATGCGGCGGCAGAGCCGGAATAGCCTGTATTCTTGGTACGGGTTCAAATTCCTGCTTCTACGACGGTAAGCAAATTGTGGAAAATGTTTCTCCTTTGGGCTTTATTTTGGGCGACGAAGGCAGTGGCGCGGTATTGGGAAAACTCTTTATCGGTGCTTGCTTAAAGAATCAGCTAAGTAATGGAATTAAGGAGAAATTCTTTGATTTCATAAAATTGGATGCTCCGCAAATTTTGGACAAAGTTTACAAACAACCGATGCCCAATCGCTTTTTAGCAAGCATAGCTCCATTTATAAAAGAAAACATTCAAGACAAAACAGTGCATAACTTAGTTTATAATGCCTTTTCCGACTTCTTTAGAAAGAACGTTATGCAATACGACTTCAGCAATCACAAGGTGTATTTTACAGGCTCTGTAGCTTATCATTTCAAAGATGTTTTGTTCGAAGTAGCAAGAGATTTAAAGATTGAGATCGGCGCGATTGAACAATCTCCTATGGACGGATTGATTCATCATTATTCAAAATTAGTACAAAGCATAGCTTGATTTTTCATTCGAAATAAACAAAAAAGTATATGTCATTTATTAAAATAACGGAACAATCTTCATTATACGACGATTTAGAGAAAAAATCGGTTCACGAATTGCTCGTCGATATCAACAATGAAGACAAAAAAGTTGCTTTGGCTGTCGAAAAAGCCATTCCCGAAATAGAAAAGCTGGTAAGTCAAATCATCCCGAGAATGCAGCACGGAGGACGTATCTTCTACATTGGAGCCGGCACAAGCGGTCGTTTAGGTATTCTCGACGCATCGGAAATTCCACCGACATTCGGAATGCCTAACACCTTAGTTATCGGTGTAATTGCCGGAGGCGAACATGCATTGCGAAATCCTGTCGAAAATGCGGAAGATGATATAGAAATGGGTTGGAAGGATTTGCTGGCTCACAACATTAACAGTAAGGATACCCTCGTTGGAATCGCAGCTTCGGGAACAACGCCCTATGTCGTAGGCGCACTTCGCGAAGCTCGAAAAAATGGAATATTAACCGCGTCAATTTCAAGTAATCCGGATTCGCCAATCGCTCAGGAAGCAGAAATTGCTATCGAAATGATCGTCGGACCTGAGTTCGTAACAGGAAGCTCGCGCATGAAATCGGGAACCGGACAAAAAATGATCCTGAACATGATAACCACCACCACTATGATCAAACTGAATCGGGTAAAAGGTAACCGAATGGTAAATATGCAATTATCCAATGCGAAACTGGTGGACAGAGGTACACGAATGATTATTGAAGAACTTGGATTGGAATACGAACATGCTAAAAGATTATTGCTGATGCAAGGTTCGGTAAAAAATGCGATTGATAGTTATAACTCCTAAGAGGACAATCCCAGTGTAATACGACAAAAAAAGGCAGAGAACTTAATGTAAAACATTCCCTGCCTTTTTTTATTTTTTTTCTAAAGATTATTTAGTCACATTCAGCGAACTAATATACTCGGTCGTTTTATCAATTGCTTCATTAATATTATCGCAAATAGCTTCCGGTCCTACCAACACATCAATTTCAGCATGTTCCAAGCCTTTTCGCACATCAGCATTTACTCCCGATAGAAACACTTTAATTCCTTCCTTCTGAGAAAATTTGATCAGATTTTCTAAATTATGTATTCCGGTTGCATCGACAAAGGGCACTTTCCGCATTCGAATAATACGAACCTTCGGCTTGTCGCCAATGGTCTTCATCACTTCCTCAAATTTGTTCGCAATACCGAAAAAGAAAGGACCTTCAATTTCATAAACCTCCACTTTATCAGGCAACTCCAACACATCGGAATCAACACCACCTTCGATATACTCCGAATGTCCGACTTTATTTTTCAATACCGCAATAGATGTCGAATCCGCAATTCGGCGTAAGAATAGCAAAATAGCTAAAAGTAAGCCGACTTGTATAGCAATAGTCAAGTCGAATATTACCGTAAGTAAAAAAGTTGTGACAAGCACCATCATTTCCGATTTCGACGAGCCAATCAGAGACTTAAATGTTCGCCATTCACTCATATTATAAGCAACAATAACTAATACTCCAGCCAAACAAGCCATCGGAATATGCTTTGTAAGCCCTCCCAAAAACAATAAAATCAATAGCAGCACAACCGCATGTATAATACCGGCAACCGGAGTTTTACCTCCATTGTTTATATTTGTCATGGTACGTGCAATAGCTCCTGTTGCAGGAATTCCTCCGAAAATCGGCGCCACAACATTTGCAAGCCCTTGGGCTATCAACTCTGTGTTTGAATTATGACGGTCGTTAATCACTCCGTCGGCAACCGTTGCCGAAAGCAGGGACTCAATTGCTCCAAGCATTGCGATTGTAAAGGCGGTAGGCAACAGAGTCCGAATAGCTGCAAAATTAATAACAGGAGGATCGGCTTGAGGTAAGGATGGATCGATAGTAAAACGATCGCCAATAGTTTCGATGGAATTAATACCTAAATAATGCCGCAAAACATAAGCAATAATCGTAATAAGAACAATTGCCACTAAAGAACCCGGTATCTTTTTTGAGAATCGAGGAGTAAAAACGATGATTAAAACCGATAAAACTCCAATTCCAAGTGCCCAAAAATTAATCGAAGCGATGTTTTGCCCATAAACAATCCATTTACTTACAAAATCTGCCGGCACATTTTCTATTTGAAGCCCGAGCAAATCCTTTATCTGCGAAGCAAATATTGTGAGCGCAATACCACTCGTAAAACCCACTACAACGGGATATGGAATAAATTTAATCACTGTCCCCAAACGAAACACGCCCATCGCGATTAACATCACTCCGGCAATCATCGTGGCAATGGCAAGACCTGTAACCCCAAATTCTTGTACAATTCCATATACAATTACAATGAATGCTCCGGTAGGTCCTCCGATTTGAACACGGCTTCCTCCAAAAAATGATATTATAAAACCGGCAATAATGGCAGTAAACAATCCTTTCTCAGGCGAAACTCCCGAAGCAATACCGAAAGCAATAGCCAATGGTAAAGCCACAATACCAACAATAACTCCCGCCATTAAATCGGCGTAAAACAACTCCTTATTGTAGTTTTTTAGAGTTTGGAATAATTTAGGTTTGAATACAGATCTCATGATTTATACCTTTTATGAAAAAAACAGTTGCAAAGTTATACAAAATATCGTTAACAAAAGAAAAAAACACTCACTTTTGAGCACAAGACGCAGAATATAAGAAAAAAATCTCGGATTAACAAATTAGTCTATGTAATAGAATATTTTGAACTTCTTATCGAGCAGTTTTTGTAACTTTGAAAACTGTTTCCTACATTTGTTATTCTTGACGATAATCCAACTTTAAAGATAAAAATACATGCAACCTTTAGCCGAACGACTTCGTCCCAAATCTCTCGACGAATATATTGGACAAAAACATCTTGTGGGCGAAAATGCCATTCTTCGACAAATGATTGAATCAGGTCGTGTTGCGTCTTTTATTCTTTGGGGTCCTCCCGGAGTTGGAAAAACAACGCTTGCAACCATTATCGCCAACAAACTCGACCGCCCTTTTTACACGTTAAGCGCTATTTCGTCGGGAGTAAAGGATGTTCGTGAGGTTATCGAAAAGGCTAAGTCGAAAAATATGTTTGCGCAAGCCAATCCAATATTGTTTATCGATGAAATACACCGTTTCAGTAAGGCTCAACAAGATTCCTTACTTGGAGCTGTCGAAAACGGCACAGTCACACTTATTGGAGCTACGACAGAAAATCCATCTTTCGAAGTCATTACTCCGCTTCTTTCCCGCTGTCAAGTTTATGTTCTTAAATCATTGGAAGAATCCGATTTATTAGAACTAGCTGAACGAGCGATAAAAACAGACAAAGTATTAGAAAAACTCAATATTGAAATAAAAGAGACTGAAGCACTTTTTCGTTTTTCGGGAGGTGACGCGCGGAAATTATTGAACATTCTTGATCTCGTTACAACAGCTGAAAATTCGGAACATATAATTATTGATAACAAAACTGTTACCGAACGCTTGCAGCAAAACCCTATGGCTTACGACAAAGATGGAGAAATACATTATGATATTATTTCGGCTTTTATCAAATCCATCAGAGGCAGCGATCCTGATGCGGCGATATATTGGTTGGCTCGAATGATTGCGGGTGGCGAGGATCCAAAATTCATCGCACGTCGACTGCTTATTTCCGCCGCAGAAGATATCGGGCTCGCAAATCCAAACGCATTACTTCTTGCTAATGCCTGTTTCGATGCTCTTCATAAAATCGGATGGCCCGAAGGACGTATCATACTTGCCGAAACAACCATATATTTAGCTTCATCACCCAAAAGCAACTCGGCTTATCTTGCCATTGATAAAGCGTTGGAAATAGTAGAAAAAACCGGAAATCTTCCGATACCACTACACCTTCGCAATGCCCCGACCAAATTAATGAAAGAGCTTAATTATGGTAAGAATTATAAATATTCGCACGACTTCCCGAATAATTTTGTAGAACAACAATATCTGCCCGACAAACTTGTCAACGAGCGTATTTGGGATATTCAAGGTAATCCTGCCGAAAACAAATTAGGAGAATGGATGAAAAAATTATGGAAAGGAAGATTTTGAAAAATGATTCTCAATTAAAAATCCCATTAGTAAAACTAATACTATCTTAATTTATCACCATTATTTTTGTTATAGCACTTTGACTACCATCTTCATTTGCACAAATTGCAAGATATATTCCGGTACTTACTTTTCGTCCACGCACATCTTTTCCATCCCAAGTAGCAATAGCACCATTAGAAATTGTTTCGCAAATTAAATTTCCATGTAAATCTGTAATTTTTACTTGTGTGTTCTCAACCAAACCTGTTATTGTAATAATTCCATTATAACTCTCTCGTACCGGATTTGGATATGCATAAACATTTTCAAACACATCATTTGCATCCGCCGCATCTCCTTGATAAGATACAAGCCCATTAGCTGTTGCGAAAAAAACCTCACCACTAACAGGATTTATAGCTATAGAAAATATATCATTCGAAAGCAAAGGACTATTCTGCGTTGTAAAATGATGAATTGTTTCTTGTCCATTGTCTGACATTAAATAAACACCTGATGATCCTGTACCTAACCATTTACGATTTGCACCATCTATAGCAATCGTTTTTATTCGTTCATTATCAAGCAAGTAATCACCATTCCCTGTTCCATCATTTCTAGGAATAATTATTCTGCTGCAAGTATAATTACTATTAAAGACATCAGATATATTATGAAATAGTAGGGGTCCTTTATCCGTTCCAAGCCAAACAACACCATTCTTATCCTCAACCAATGAATAGAGTTCTCCTGGAGTTAATACTTCTCCGTCATTCCCATAAGGAAAAGAAGAAAACCACCTATATGTATCATCATCTGATTCCGCTATTGTTCCTGCATCATCAAATATAAACAAACCTCGAGGAGTCCAATTGGCAGTTATCCATCTTTGTCTTTGTTTTGTCTTTGGAATAAGAAATCTTTTATAGTTTCGTCTATCGTTTATATCTGGATAACTCAGTTCTTTCCATTCTCCTGTAGTCAACATAATTTTCACAGCTTTACTTCCTCTATTTATTAACCATAAATTTCCTTCATCATCAAAGGTTCCTGTTTCTATCCATGTATACTTAATAGGATCATATCCAGAAATATTTTCTATAGTACTATTTCGGTAATTATAAAAAGAATGAAAAACATCTTCTTTAAACTCATAAAGTCCCGAACCAATAGAAGTAGTGAAAAAATGTTTAGCATCTTTCGGATCAACAATGACATCCATAAAATCTTTTCGATTGTATTCTGCACCAATAGGTATATCTTTTTGTAAGATATTACGCCAAATATTATCTTCAAAAATCATTACAGCTCCTAGACGACTTTCAGGATTACTGTCTCTTGATCCACCTCCCCCTGGCACGGCAAATAATTTTTGTCCTGCAAAAGTCATATTCCAGTGTGTATTTACTGCCGGTCCTAAAGGTTTATATGTAGTAACTTCCTCTCCGTTATACGAAACGACACCGTTGTCATTTCCTGCAAGCCAATAAGTATTATTCGTAGAATCATATTCAATATCTTGTATTGACGACGTAACTCCCGAAAGAATCGCGCCTCCCTCCATATTCGCATTTAGTTGGTAAACCTGCGTAGTAGAATATGCATACAAATTACCTCCTGATAAACGCATCTTCGTTTTTCCACTAGTGATGGGAGAAGCTAACCAGCTTCCTCCACTATTCTTTCTATATAAAGATCCACCTCTTAACAAATACAATTCATTATTAAAAGTAACTATAGATTGAAATTTTCCGCTTCCTGGCAGACTGCTTGTCAGAGACCAATTTTCATAATTTACCAAATTCGAAGAGAGCTGTGCCTGATAAATTTCTGATTCCGAAAGAGCGTATATCTTTCCATCAATAATCGTAGTTTGTAAAACAACTACCTCTGAAGAATTAGCTCCAATATAATAAACATCTGTAATCTCTTTCCGAGACATATTTACCACCAACACACCAAAATTTGTTGATAAATAAGCATAGTCTCCATAGAAAAAAATATCATTTATTAACTTTGACGCCGTTTGCTGCTTGTTAAAATAATCTGGTATATTGACTATACCTCCGGAAGTCATAATGTCAATATTACCATCTTCATATAAAATAAGCAATTGCTTCCTTTGTTCATCATATTTCATTTGTGAAATGACATTACCATTCAAGCCACTCACTTTACTATAAAGTTCAATTTCACCATAACTTTTATCTACAGAAAACAAAGAACCGGAACTAAGCGCATAAACTTTATTTTCTGATTGCGTTACTTTCGAAACCTCATTATAAGCCAAATGAGTTCTCCATTTTCCCATTTCAATCTGCGAAAGAAGTGAATAGAAAGGAAGTATCAACAACAATATAAATAAGAAATATTTTTTCATTATAGAAGTATTTTGCTCGTCAATAA
>DAIOHI010000059.1:7494-10211 GCA_036744815.1 Paludibacteraceae bacterium | reverse complement strand
TGCGAAAACAATTGCCACTCGCCTTCTGCACTACGAGTCACTTTTATTTTCACTTCAATCGGATCGAGACCGCCCAATATATTTTCGCTTCCGATTATTTTCTCAAAAGATCTGCCGCTTTGCTTGTAAAGAGATAATTCTTTGTTCGTTCCGCTGCCGTATCCGATGCGAAGAAAATAGCCATTGAGATTTCCGCTAAGATCGGAATTGTTCGAAACTAAATAAAAGCGGGCGTAATTTGATGTCGAAGGATTGAATCCGAGTTTCACCCAACATTCCCACGCAGCATCTTTTATTGCCGTTGAAGTTGTTGATAGATAAGCTGTAGCTGATTCCGAAGGAGCATTGAGTTGCAACTGCCCTTCAGCGTTCACTATGAATTTGTCTGTATCGCCAGTCCAAGTAGGGTTGTTAGAAAAATCGCCATCCGAAAAATCTTCGTTTATTTGCGAAAAGCAAAGAAATGGCAAAAAAATCACAAAAAACAGTATAGATTTAGGCATAGCTTAAGATAATTAGGTAAAAATGAGTTATTTTTGCAGAGGTTTCTCTTTATCTAAAAAGCATAGACTACAAATGTAGCAGAATAAATAGATATTTGAAACAAAAAATCATTTAATTTTTAAAACAAACAGCTGAAAATGAAAGTCGCAATTGTCGGTGCAAGTGGTGCCGTAGGTCAAGAATTTTTACGAGTGTTGGCGGAAAGGAAATTCCCTCTGACGGAATTGGTTTTATTCGGGTCATCCCGTAGTGCAGGAAGTGTGTATGAATTTAATGGCAAGAAACATACGGTAAAAGAATTGAAGCATGGCGATGATTTTAAAGGTATTGATATTGCTTTCACTTCTGCAGGAGCGAGCATTTCAAAAGAATATGCTGAAGATATTACAAAATTCGGAGCAGTGATGATTGATAACTCAAGCGCTTTCCGCATGGAAAATGACATTCCGTTGGTAGTGCCTGAAGTGAACGCCGCTGACGCAAAAAAACGTCCCCGCGGTATTATCGCTAATCCCAACTGCACAACCATTCAAATGGTAGTTGCTTTGCAAGCCATCGAGAATCTATCTCATATCAAACGTGTACACGTTTCTACTTATCAAGCCGCCAGTGGCGCAGGAGCTGCCGCAATGGACGAATTGGAATTGCAACACCGCGAAATCGTGGAGGGAAAAACTCCTACGGTAAACAAATTCGCATATCAATTGGCATTCAATCTGATTCCTCAAGTGGACGTATTTACCGACAATGGATATACGAAAGAAGAAATGAAAATGTACAACGAAACCCGCAAAATTATGCATTCGGATATCGAAGTCAGTGCAACCTGCGTTCGCGTACCGGCATTACGTGCTCACTCCGAAAGCATTTGGCTCGAAACCGAGCGTCCTGTAGGCTTAGAAGAAGCTCGCAAAGCTTTCTCCGAAGCGCAAGGCGTTAGTGTAATCGACAATCCGGCAAACAAAGAATACCCGATGCCCTTATTTTTGTCGGGAAAAGATGCTGTTCACGTAGGGCGGATACGCAAGAATCTTAGCAATCCGAACGGACTTACATTCTGGTGCGTAAGCGATCAAATAAGAAAAGGCGCAGCACTAAACGCCGTTCAAATTGCAGAATATCTGATCGAAGAAAAAGACATCAAACAATAAAACCACGCCTCACGTAAAGAGGATGTGCTGCAAAACACAAGCTTAAAATAATTTTATATTTTAGCTTTTAACCTAAGAGAATGGACTAAGCCAATTGTCCATTCTTGTTTTTAAATTTTATAACAACCAAATCTCAATATGGACATTAATTCTTTTATTAGCGAATTCGGACATTGGATAACACTTGGCACACTTGCTTTGGCAATGGTGTTTTTCGTCAACGGAAAATTACGTTCCGATATCGTCGCTCTATCTTCCTTATTAATACTTACCGTTTTAGGAATTCTTTCTCCCGAAGAAGCTCTTTCCGGCTTTTCCAGTCCGATTGTCATCATGATGGTTGGGCTATTTATTGTAGGAGGAGGTATTTTTCAAACAGGATTAGCAAAAATTATCAGTAACAAAATCCTACAATTGGCAGGAACGAGCCCCTATAAGCTTTATCTGCTTATCATGCTTACCACAGCCTTTATCGGCGCATTTGTAAGCAACACAGGAACCGTAGCACTAATGCTCCCTATCGTTGTTAGTTTGGCAGCGGGAGCAAATATTAACGCCAGTCGATTGTTGATGCCTATGGCTTTCGCCAGCAGTATGGGTATCATGACTCTTATCGCGACACCACCCAACTTGATTATCAGCAACGAATTGGTAAAAGCCGGATTCGAACCGCTTTCCTTCTTCTCTTTTACGCCTGTGGGACTTGTAGCAATCACTTTGGGAATTTTAGTTACATGGCCCCTAAGTAAAAAATTTCTGGCGAAAAAGGACGATAAGGGAAAAAAATCGGACAACGAGAAATCGCTCGATTCTCTGGCTCATGAATATCAGATATCCGATAACTTGTATCGCGTTCGAGTAAGAAAAGAATCGCCTTTACACAATAAAAAACTTCAAGAGCTGGATATTACACAAAGATATAATGTGAGCGTGATCGAAATCAGACGAAAATCGGAAGGAAAAGGTATTTTCTCGAAATCGGTTGATCAAAAAATGGCAGGTCCTCAAAGCCTTATTTTAAACGAAGACGTATTGTATATTTTGGGCGATATTGAGGAAGTA
>DAIOHI010000059.1:0-7484 GCA_036744815.1 Paludibacteraceae bacterium | reverse complement strand
TTCTTGGCAACGCTATTCTCTTTGAGATCAGATATTGAGGAAGTAAAGATATTTGTAGAGCAAAACAAACTGATGTGGGTTGACCGAAGCGACGAATCGGAAGGTTCGACTTCCGTTTCGGAAAAGATGAGATTCGACGCTATCGGAATTGCGGAAGTTGTTATCCTATCTAACTCGCATTTGGTAAACACACGTGTAAAAGATTCCGGATTCAGGAGCCAATATCACGTAAATATACTTGGAATTCAACGAAGTAATCAATACATACTTCGGGATATAAAAGATGAAAAGATACAATCGGGCGACGTATTGCTTGTGCAAGGAGAATGGTCGAATATCGCTTTGCTGAACAACGACACCTCCAATTGGGTAGTTGTAGGACAACCACTTAGCGAAGCATCGAAAATAACCATCGACCATAAAGCGCCTTTGGCTGCAATAATTTTAGTAGCGATGGTGGCTTTAATGGCTTTCAATATTCTTCCGAGTGTTGTAGCCGTACTTTTGGCTGCTGTTTCGATGATACTGACCGGCTGTCTGCGCAACGTGGAAGCAGCCTACAAAACAATCAACTGGGAAAGTATTGTACTTATCGGCGCCATGCTTCCGATGTCGATGGCACTCGAAAAAACCGGAGTTTCTACGGCTGTTTCGTCAGCACTTGTATCGTCTTTAGGCAACATGCATCCCATTGTTCTATTGGGTGGAATCTATTTAACAACTTCGCTTATTACCATGTTTATCAGTAACACAGCCACGGCAGTACTTCTTGCTCCTATCGCCCTTAACTCGGCATTGGAACTGGGACTCAACCCGATCCCCTTCCTTTTTGCAGTAGCGGTTGCCGCCAGCATGTGTTTTGCAAGTCCTTTCTCCACACCGCCCAACGCACTTGTGATGTCACCGGGTCGTTATACTTTTATGGATTATGTGCGAGTTGGCGCACCTCTGCAATTGATATTCGCGGTTGTAATGATTTTGCTGCTACCACTTCTGTTTCCTTTTTAAAAAAGTGAAAGAGCAATATATGATAGGAAGAAACTTAGAATTCATCTTTAGAACAGAGGAAAAAGCATAGCTGAGCGTTTTGGGATATTAAGTAAGGTGTTTTATGAACCTGCAGTTATCTTCTTGAACAATTAAAAAATAGTTCTTACACTATTTTTTATATTTGGATTTGGATTTATATTGTTCATTAAATTATCTGATGCTCAAATATCTTAAATGAGAGTGACTTCTGTTAGTGTTGTAAAACCCCTTTATGTATTCAAATAGAAACACATTAGGTTTCTTTTCTTAATCTGTAAGAGTCTTTGATAAAATAAATAGTACTGTTTTATATCTCTTTTGAACTGATAACAGGAATCTAAAACTCTGCCAGGAACAAGGTTCGGCGCAGCCAACTTAGATACAATTATAGAAATAAAAACATTTACTTAACTTTATTCAGAAACTTTAGATAAAATTCTCTAAAATTAGAGGAACCTATTAAAACACAAATAATGTCACTTAACTTTTTGTTCGATCAAAGGCGAGATATTCATTATGCTTAGAAAACGCTACACACACAAACTTGATAAATACACCACAATTATCAAATCAAGTCTTAGTTTTTTTGTAAAAACTAAGACTTACAAATAAATTCAAACTCTTTTCCTTTTTAACAGAAAAGTTCGGGAAAACGAGGTTTAAGAAATGCTAGCATTTTTCCTGTCGCTATTTTCAATTGCACTCGTACTGTGCTTTCTTGGATTTGTAATATCTCAGCAATTTCCTTTGTTTTCAATCCGCTTTTTCGAGACATAATAAATATGGCTCGGCACTTTTCAGGCAACAAATTTATGGCATCTGCCAGTATTTCTTCCATTTCTCTATTTAATAATGCATCTTCAGGAGTCCATCCACCTTCTTCTTTTAATTGTATTGTAACACTAAAAGCATCGTCATTGTAGGAAACCACATTTTTTTTCACCTGGCTCAAATAACGTAATGAACGATTTTTAGTCAAAACATATAGCCATGAATCTATATCAATAATTTCTTTTAATCCCGCTCTGTTTTTCCACACAGAGAAAAACACATCAGAAACAATTTCCTTGCAGGATTCTTTTTCTTTGAGAAAATAATAAGCAAAGTGAAATACCTTTTCATAGTACTGGTCATAAAACTTGTCAAATGCAATTTTATTCCCTTTTGACACCAATTCTTTTATTTTACCAATATCTTTCACTTACTTCTTTCTCTAAAAATATTTATTTAACCATCAATCAACAAACTTCAATTTGCTCTCTTTACTTTCTTTTCAGTTACTAAAGCATTATCAACTCTATGAATAAAGGATGTCAAATCTAAATTTTCTAAATAGGAAAAGTGACGTATAAAATCTACTGTATTTGCTGTTTTCTCTGTCTTTCCATATCCACCGGAGGACATATAAAATTTATCTGGCATTTCTTTCGCTACTCCTTGCTCAAAGTCAATACGCTGTCCTTCTTTTCCATCAGTATTGCTGAAGCGGACTTTGTTAAAGTGAAGCCATCTGCCACTGTCTTCTTCTCTTCCAAAAGCATTGTAATAATATCCTTTTCGGAAAATTTGCCCATTACGAAATCCAAAATTTTCGATGAATGAGTAAAATCCGTCGAACATATCTCTGCCGCCAGGCATGATAGGTGTACGCCATGAAGCAATGTAACGCCAACCTTCACCAGCATCATACCATGCTGATAATATCAAATGACGTATGGAGTCATTTTTATAGATAATACCTCCATCAAGACGACAGTTCATCAAAAACCTCACAGGCTTTCCCGTTTTCCATGTATCATTCCTACCCGCCCCTACATATGACTGTCCTCCAGTTCCTTCGTTCCCAAAGTCATTAGCCTTAGTATATTCTGCTTTATCCACCAGACTGACCAACATTTCTTTCGGTGCATCAGGATATTTGTCTCGGTCTATTGCATCCCATACGGAAAAAAGCACACGCCTTTCATTTTTGCTATTTGTTTGGATACCCATATAGCCTCTAAAAAAACCCAATGACATCCAATATGTATGCAGTGGATCGCAGCCTTCAGGTACTAAAATTTCTTGATAAATCCAATTGTAACGTTTACTCGTCACCTCTGTACTGCTAAAGCTTAAATGTACCGAAGGTGATGATAGATAATCTGTTGCATGAGTATCAAAAGCATTTTCGTATTCTGAACTAGCAATACCTTGAAAGCAAAGTTGCTCTAGCGTAAACCCTTCCATATTATCTTTTGCAGTCAGTTCGTAACGATAATATCCTGTAGTTGGAATAACAATTCGGAAACATGGGTATTCTTGCTCTTCATTGGCTTTCTTTACTTTGAAAGAAAATGGGAACCGCTTTGGTTGCAATTCTATGCTCTCCTGGCAAGACGAAACATTCATTTCAAAGTTATACTTCACGACCTGTTCTGATTTCACTAAAAAACTAAGATCATATTTTCCGGCTTTTTGATAAAGATACCATACTGCTTTGCGATTTTTATCCTTCCACGAGGAAAGATTTCCTTTTTCTCGCATATAAATGCCGGGATCAACAGACGTATAGGGTTCTGCATATCCATGTCCTGCATTTACAAAAAACAGATTTTGGGAGTTGACATCTAATGAAAAGCCATAGAAACAGATCAATAAATAAATAAATTTTGTCTTCACTCAATTGTTTTTTTTAACTTTCAATTATTAACTTTAAACGGGTTTCCGTAAGGTACCTTTATCCATACTTCATTTACAAGCATTTGTGTACGATTAGGTCCTTCGTCTGATCGGTAAGTTAACTTCATATATTTACCGTTGATCATTTCACAATCCATTTCGTTAATATAATTATCATGATTCGGGTTTGTATAGGATCTCTTTATATACTCAATATACTTGTTCTCTTTCGTGTCATCATAAGTTCCATAAACGGTAATGAATGTATTCCGTGACATTATCAGATTTGCAAACGTAGTGTCTTTATAAATAATTTTATACTCTGGAAGCCGTTCATTTTCATAAGGTGCTATAGTTGGCATACTTTCACCATACGTCTGTCCACAAAGTTGCCAAATGCCAACAAAGTCTGATATAGCTTCTGTCTTTTGTTTCTCTTTACACGCATTAAAACACATTAAGATTACTATTAAATAGAATATAACTTTTTTCATTGTTCCATGTGTATAAGTTTACTTTTAAAATTACTTCTTATATAAATTAATATTGTCATCATTAATCAAATATATGTTATCATGCATAGGTTTTGGAAGATTCATACTTCCTATTTCTTTCAAAACTGCATCTATCTGCTCTTGTGTGATGATAAAGCGTATTTTACCGTAATCATTCACCATCAAATCAATAGGTGTAAGAAAACCCCATGATCGAAAAAAATCAGTCAGATCAAGATTTGCAATTTCACAAGCATATTTCACAAAATTTAGTTGACATTCGCCTTCAGAAGCAGGATCGGGATTGACCCTCACTTGCTCATAAATATCTTTATAAAAATCATGATTACCTAAAACGTCGTGAACATACAATTTTAATTGCCAAAAAGGCACTAATTTGCAAAATACATCACTTGCTATATTGTGAGCTATTCCTTTCTCGACAATAGTTTTCAACGCCATGTTATAACGGTTTCCATAGTCTTTTATTGGCTCGTTCATAATACGTGACGGATTTCCGAACTCAGTCTGCAGATAAAGTGAATAAATATTATTTGTAACTTCAGTCATACCTTGCCATTTCATTCCCGGACGAGTTTGATTGACATGCCCGATTTCATGGGCTGGTCCCCATATTTCACTTGTCAGCAATTTATTTACGTCACAAATCCGCGACATCGTTTGGATATTGTAACCAGTATGATATGACGTTGCATACATCCACATTGAACTATAGTCAACATGAAGATAAATACGATTGCGGAAAAGTCGATTGTATTTATACAATCCCATAAACTCATGCTGCAATCTTACTATGCGGTCGTATGTATTTATAAGTGCTAGTCCATCTGGAGTATATTTTCGGAAGTCTTCGGATGGAAAGGTTAAGTGAGAATACTTGCCTAATACGTCAAAGTATTTATAAGACGCATTTTTATCGAGCAACATTTTCCAATCTTTTGTAACATGCTTCTGACTATCGAAGTATCCATTTATCGTTCCCGAAGCAAAAAACATCTTTACGGGAGGCTCCGTAGCCGTTTCGGTCAGATAGACAACATATGCCAAACCCTCATCTGCCATAGTAAAAAGATTCACCCCATTTTTAAGAGGATAAGATGTTCCACCAAAACCTTTATCAAGATTTTGTACCAATATCGAAATCGACTGCCCATGTAAATCTTCGACAAAAACCAATAGTTCTTCTCCCTTAGCCACAGCAATGCCAGTCGGATTATCGCGCAGACTATATGCTCCGGTTTTGTTCGTTTTTGCCATAATATCCGGATGCTGGAAAGGCTTGAACTCGGCAACACGAAAATCACCAGGAACTTTTTCATCCACTAAACTATGAACCAGATTTTTAATTGTATTATTTGGAATTCGTTCTATCTCTTGTTGAGTAATATCGCTACGTAATTTGGTACATAAATTATTAGAAAAAATCGCCGTTAAATCAAAATTTTTCTCAGGATGCTGACGAAAAAACTCCATCTCTGCACAACTGGCAAAACCAGTCTCATTATCTCCAAGTCCCGATTTCACAATGAGTTCAATACTAGCAGGCTTAATTAATGGCTTGGTAAAATCAATTCGCATTGGAACACTTTTTCCACCAAAGTCGTAATCACCAAGTTTAATTCTTTTTTGCTTATTGGTAACATACCATATTTCTACCTGCTTGAAAAGCCCATTAGTGGCATCTTGGCGCGGATGATATATCAAATAATCAATCCTATCAATATTTTTGAAATTGTATTGGAGAGTTACAGGAAAAAGCGTTTTCGTCCAATGAGAATGATAAATGGTCGTAAAGTCACCGTCAAAAGATTTCTCAATACCTTCGTGTAGTTGAAAATTACTTGCAAAGCCACCCGATGGCTGTATTTTCTCGGGAAAAGTCAATATCAAATCATTTGCAAAAATGGGAAAATTAAATGATAAAACGAAAAATGCTATCGCCAATGTTTTTAATAACTTCATATCATATAATATTTAGTAGTTTAGCCGCTTTTCTTAATATACAAATACTGATTTTCGAGAAATTTCGACAGTATTTTTTATAGGTATCAATGTAAATCCCCAATTATATTCCCTATTGGCAAACAAACTGTACTGTGCCAATGGACGTGCACCCCAACTATTATAACCTGCAACACCTGATTGTTTCATATCAATGCATATCTCCACATAATCACGGGCAACAATATCCGCTTCGTGTGTTTGTTTACGTAGAGTGTTTTTTGCCTCATCATAATTGCGTCCGTCTATTTCTTTTTGTGAAAAATTACGCCACTGATACTCCTCGTTAGAATTCTCACAATCGAAATCTTCTATAGAATTACGCAGAGCATTAAATCCGAAAGTACTATCTGCTACGACAAGCAAGCCTTTTCCTTTTCGATTAGCAAGCGCAAGCCAACGAGTATCGGTATGGTGACCATTTTCCTGTGGGCGAACATATGGATAATACAAGTTCCCAGCAGTAGATTGGTACAATCCTATGTGCGTTCCTTTGTTACGATCAATATAATTATCTTCGGGACCACGTCCGAAATACTGTACATTGTCAAGTGTAGCCGGTAAACGGAAACGCACACCAATACGTGGAACTTCTAATTTTGCTGTTTCTTTCCATTGTTCAACACCTATACGAGTACTGCCTTCCGTAGTAAATTCTTTTGCCTCTGCCGATAATCCGGCATATTGTTCAAAAGCATTTTCTGCTGATGTAAACTTAATTGCGACGTTTACAATTCCGCTCGGATAAATATTGTATGACACGATATAGAAATTTCCAGCTGCAAGCTGATAATAGACCGTAAACAATATGTTTTTACCCTGCTTTTCTATTGTTGTTTTTACAACATTGAATTGCATACTTGATTCTTTCCAAATTTGCAATCGTTTCGGTGCTCCATTACCATAGTCATTGTCGGTAGGTGCACGCCAAAAATTGGGTTGTATGCCGAAACCTTCTGAGAAATACTCAAATCCATCAACTTTATAAGAAGAAATAACACCTTTCGTTTTGTCGAATATAAAGCTCAATTTCGACGATGTTATATTGACATTCATGTCTGATTCATTTACAGAAAGTTGATTTTTTTTGTCTTCAATGTAAGATTTTTTAGCCGATTTGAAGGGAAGGTCGAACTGGTCTTTAGCAATAATATAACCCGCTGGAACGAGTAAATCCGCCTGTTTCGTGGACACTTCAATATTCAGAAGATACTCCGATCCTTGTTTTGAAATAATATTTTTAATAGGAATTATAATTAAAGTATCCGATTGCGGCTC
>DAIOHI010000058.1:0-10285 GCA_036744815.1 Paludibacteraceae bacterium | reverse complement strand
TATATAGGATTTAGCTCTTAAGCTTTAGACTAAAAATAAAGATGTTTGACTAAAAAATTATTACTGGCTTATATCTTTCATTCCCATTATTTTTCGCGGCGAAATCCCATTTACTTCCGTAAATAATTTTGAGAAATGAGAATGATTCGTATATCCAACCTCCTGCATCGTTTCCGTAATATTAAGACCTTTTTCACTTATCAATTCATAAGCTTTTTTCATTCTAATTTCTTTAATATACTGAGATGGTTTTTTTGATATGATAGCAGATATTTTTCGATGAAACTGCATGCGCGATATACACATAATACGACAAATGTCTTCTATTCCAAAATCGGGAACAGAAATATTTTTCAATACTATTTGCTCGAATTCGGAAATAAAAGCATAGTCGCGCTCATTCAAATTCAGAGCAGGCTCTTTTTCCTCTTCTGTTTTTTCTTTTTTCCCTGTCAGCTTTATTAAATTATGTATTTTTAATTTTAATGTTTGAGTATTAAAAGGCTTGGTGATGTAATCTTCTGCACCAAAAGTCAGCCCTTCTATCTCACTTTCAATCGTATCTTTTGCTGTCAATAATAAAAAAGGAACATGACTAGTCAAAGTATTTTCCTTACATTTTTTGACAAGTTCAATCCCATCCATCACAGGCATCATTATATCACTTATGATAAGATCTGGGATTCGGCTTACTGCTATTTCATAACCAACTTTTCCGTTTTCAGCTTCGACGATATTATAATCTTCAATAAGAGTTGTTTTCAAATACTTTTTAAATTCATAATTATCTTCTACTAACAAAATTAAAGGTCTAACAGTAGATGTTTCTGATAAACTGAATTCAGATTCTCCCAAATCAGAAATCTGCTCGGCAACCTCTTCTATGTCTATTATTTCAGATGCATCAAAGGCATTCTTACTTACAGGCAGCTCTACTGTAAAAATACTTCCTTCTCCCTGACGGCTGACAACTTTAATTGTGCCTTTATGAAGACCTGTTAAGTGTTGGCATAAATGTAACCCGATACCCGTTCCACCAACAGAATCAGGAGCTTGATAAAAGCGTTCAAAAATGTTTTCCAATTCACTTTCAGAAATCCCAACTCCTGTGTCTTCTATCGAAATTGACAAAATTGTAGAATCTGTATTAGCCGACACATAAATACTAACCATCCCAAATTCGGGTGTATATTTTATAGCATTTGAAATAAGATTATAGCATATTTTATTAATAATTTCAATATCGCACCAGCAATAACCTAAATTGGCATCGTTATACAAATCAAAACTTATGTGTTTTGAGGCAGCTATTGGTTCAAAATTCTTCTTTATTTCTAAAATACGTTCATCAATTCGTTGTCTCTTTATTCGTAAAATATATTTATCAGATATAATTTTGCGAAGATCTAAAAATTGCCCGATAAGTTGAAGTAAACGATCGGCATTGTTTTTGATATTTCGAAGTCTTGTGTTTAAAAAATCATCTTGATATCCTGCAGTAATTAGATCTTGTACCGGAGCTACTATAAGAGATAAGGGAGTACGTAATTCGTGAGTGATATTTGTATGGTATTTGAGTTTTACCTCGGCTATTTCAAGTTTTTTCTGATGTTCGAACTGCTCCATTAGAAGTTCTTGTTTTGTTCGACGTTTTTCTTTAAAATATCTATACAGCAAGAACATTACCATGCAAACAAAAAAGAAATAAGCAAGGTATGCCCAAATAGATTTCCACGGAGCTACTCCCACACTTATGGCAAGTTGTATTGGGCTTGTTTCCCATACTCCGTCGCCGTTTGCACTTTTAACTAACAAGATGTATTTTCCTGCAGGCAAATTGGTGAATGTTGCTGTATGTTGTGTTCCTATATGTACCCAATCGCTATTAAATCCTTCCAATTTATATGCATATTCGTTCTTATTTGGATTGCTAAAGTGAAGCGATGCAAAATCAAAAGAAATATTGTTTTCAAAATACTTCAAATCAATTTCTGAGGTGTAATTAAGAGAATAAGGTAGTATTATTCGTTTATTAAAGACTTCTCCTGGTTTAATATATTTATTGTTTACTTTCATGCTTTGGATAATTGTTCGAGGTGGAATATCGTTAACTCTGAGCGAAGACAATTCAAGTAGATTCAACCCCTTAACTCCTCCAACATACAATATATTATTTACAGAATCATAATACGAACCTTCGGTTAAAGTATGAGATCTGAGTCCATCGCTGTTAAGATATTTTCGGATATTTTTATCCTTTAAATTGAAGGAAAAAAGCCCCATACCTGTACTTATCCATAAATTACTTTGCATATCTTCTACTATCGAAGTAACTTTATAAGACTGCAGTTCTGAATCAATTAGGTCAAAAGAACAAGTAACGTATTCATTCTCCTCATTTCTTTTTAATAGTTTTAAACCAGAATCCGTTCCTATATAAATATTGTTATCTGAAGCTTTAAAAATAGTCCAGATATGGTCTTCTTTTTTATTGGTGTTTTTTTCAATTTTAACAACATTTTGTATATCTCCATTGGAAAGCAGACGAGCCGAAAACAAACCAGAAGTAGCAGTTCCTATCAATAACGAAGATGTTTCCTTGTCTAAAAACATCTTTGTTATATTCGAAAGATGATCTGTCCCAAATAGCTGTTTATCGTAATGCTTGAATGTCATCTTATTTTCGAAATAACGAACTTGCAAAAGTCCGCTTCTAAAACCAATCCAAATAATATTATTCGCTTCATCTTCACACAAAGCATAAGGTCCGTCTGTAGGTAAAATGGTTGATGGTAAATTAGGAATATCAAAAAGAGATCGTTTTTTTGAGACATCTCCTTTTGGGAAAAAATAAGCCCCTGATAATGAGGAACACCAGATATTCCCTTTCGCATCGCAAAGTAATCCGAATATTGCTTGATTAATAGATATCTGAGGATTTTTATGTTGATAATCCGTGACAAAACAACCATAATTGGACCCGATCCATAATCTGTTTTTTCGATCTTTAGTAATAGCTTGTACTGGCATACGATTATCAGATTCTTCATCTATAATCCGTTGATGATAAATTATTTTCTGATTTAAATCAAAGCTAGCAACTCCTTCCATTGATGAAGCTATCCAAACATTCATTGTGTTATCTACAAGGGTATTTCTTATTTCATTATTTTGCAAAAAAGAATTGTTGAAAAAATTTATTTCTTCAAACAAAAATTTATGATCCTTCTGATGCACTTCAAATATCTGAGTTTTACTATTCAGTATCGATAGTCGATCGGTAACAGGCGTGATAGATTTTGGGAAGTCGTTTTCACGAAATGAGATATCCAACACATAAGGATTCGACAAATACGATTTGATTTGTTGTTGAGAAACTGAATAATAAAAGACTTTATCCTCAGCCAATATCCATAAATTCCCATCAAAATCACGTACAATTTTTCTAATTTCCAATGTATTATATTGATGAAATATGTTCTCGTTAGGAGATTTGCAATACAAGCCTCTCGTTGTGCCAACAACGATATTCCCTTGTGAATCGTGAGCGATACTGTTCACACGTAGATTTACATTTTTTATATCCAGAACAAAGTCTTCAATAATCATCTGATTATTATAGTCAAATGTTACTTTCATTAAACCATTCATTGTTCCAACCCACATGGCATTGTTGTATTCATGTAATGAAACAATGACACCTTTACCTCCTGAATTAACGTCTTCGTATGAAACAAATTTTTCTTCTCGTTGTTTATAGCAACATAATCCACGCCCTTCGGTTCCAATCCAAATTTCATCTCTTGATTTCCATTCAGTTATACTTATAATACGATTATCAGAAATTGAATTGCTATCATTAACCATGTGTCGAAATACTGTTAGCGAATTACCATCGTATCGGTTCAATCCATCATAAGAGCCAATCCAAATATATCCCAATTGGTCCTGAATCATGCACTCTATATCTTGTTGCGATAAACCTTCATTGGTAGATAGTTGGCGTAAGCGGTAATTTTCAGCATGCATGATAGCTACAAAAAAAAGCAAGGCAATACTGATAATATTTATTTTTATGATTAGATTATGATGTCTCATATTTTGAATGTAATTTAATTTTGCAACGCATATATTTTTTCAGATACAACTGCCTGTAGCATTCTAATAATTGTAGAAAAAAAACGACAACAAGATATAGAAAAAATAAATATATTTCAATCGTTTACTTCTTTTTAACCCTAACACAAATTACGAAACGAGAGCAACTCTAATGAAGAGATGCTCTCGTTTATTTTAAGCTTGTTAAGTTTTTATTTTTGAACTTTAATAGAAGACACAAGACCACTGCTATCAACTATTTTAAGAAGATATATTCCTGATGGAATGTTGGAAACATCAATTGAAGATGAATTCTTTATTGTTTTTAGCGTAGAACCTGTGATAGAATAAATGCTGATAGAAACAAGCGTTTCACTCAAAACAATCGCATTAGAATTATAATCCATATATGCAAAAATATTATTCGTTTTGAATGTTGACACACTGCTCATCGTTCCATCATATTCATAAGCTCCTGCATCTTTTTTATCGTTATACACAGCTTGACCTCTAACATCTAAAGCTGGAACAAGCGGACTATCTTTCACTCCATAATCTATGGCTACTGAACCTTCACTTAGTTTTAAATATGGTGCTTTGTATCCGCCTTGCTCAGTAAGTGTAGTTTCTAATTTCACTAATGTATTACCATCAATATAATCCTGTCCCAACTCTTCGTTTTCCGGATCTGGATCCACCTGTTCTTGTCCTACTCTCATATTTAACGACGCGTCATTAGCGATATTCGTTAGTTCATTGACACCACCACCTACACGCTCGAAGATATTTCCTTTAATTGTGGGATTACAATTTTTCGTAGCATCTTCGTTATAATTGAGGACTGTTCCATAACTGCCTATATCAGTCAAAAAGATATTATTTATAAGATTAAAATTAACAGACATATCTTGGAAAAAAATATCTGAAGAATTTGTATTTACACCTTCCGGTCTGTCATTATGATAAAATGTATTATTAACAAATGAAATATCTCCCGATATGGTGTTGCTTGCAGATGCATTCATCGAATAAACCGTACCATGAACAGCTGTTGTTAGATTATTATTCATAAAGGTAGAATTCGCCACCAACATATCTATTTCACGTGTTTTGTCCATACTTGTTGTTATAAACAAGACTCCTGCCGAATGTCCAAGATTTTCAGAAAATGTAGAATTAGTAATGTGATATTTTAGTTTTTTGCCATAGAAGTTACCTAAAAACACACAGGCTCCATATTGGGCTTTAGAGTAATCGTTGTTTTCAAACAAACAATTATTAAAACTCAAATCACCACATAGTCCATCAGTAACTTCAGGAAGGTATGCATTTATTGTAGAAGCTCCTGTATTATTGCTAAACACACATCCTTCAAATTTAGCATCAACTGTGTTGTTAAAACTAATGGCTACCCCTTGCCTGTCGGCAATACAGTCGGCAATTGTTACATTTGTTAGTTCTAATGTTCCTTTACAGTCTATACCAGCGCCACCTCCTACGGGAAGTTCTCCTTTTAATATATCTACCGTATTCATAACCAATTTATTTCCTGACTGAACTGTTATAAATCCGCCCCATACTATAGTACCCTCACTATCTCCTAAACGAAGATTTTTCATGGTCAAATTCTTAATAGTAACAGTTTTATCTCCTGACACATCGAAAAATCCGCTGTTTGTAAACGGTTTGTTTCCTTGGCGGTCTTCTTCAAAGTCATCGTCTGTTGCACCCATTAGGAATACTTTATCTTTTCCTGTTCCCACTATCTGAATATTTGCGGCAAGATTTATCTTTGAATCAATGATGTATTCACCATCTGCTATGTTCAAAACACAATCAGCTATCCGCCAAACATCAGCCTTTCCATTAAGATTTTTCCATGCCTTATCAGCCGAGGTTCCATCGTTATCATTGCTGCCTGTAGCCGCGTTGATATAATAATTAGTTTGTGCATTTATTACAAATACTGCAAACACTAAACATAATGATAAGAAGATTTTTTTCATAAATAATAAATTTTGAAGTGATTAAATTAATATCCTATTTAATAAATTTATATGTTTGATATATTCCCTCCTGAAGAGCTTTTACAAAGTACGTACCTTGAGGCAATCTCTGTAATTCAATTTTGGAATCCACATAAGTTGCTCTCAACACAATTTTCCCATTTATATCAAATAGGCTAAGATTAGAAGCAGGAACTTCAAAATGAAGCGCAGCACTATTTGTATTATACCAAATTTTACTTTTATAATGTTCAACGATATTTTCAAGTTTTGTAGGTGTATCATTTCCGTATTCAAATGCTCCTGAATCTGTTTTACCTACTCTTGTTTTCCCCAAAATATCTGTAGCTGGCACGATATTAACACTTCCGACCAAATATTCATCGAATCCGAAATTTATTCCCATACCTCCCTCGTTTACTGCCAAATAGCTTTGATCATTAGTGGTTGTCAATGAGGTGTTTATTTTTTGATCCGCATTAGATATCCATGAGCGGTTTCCGTTGCTCGAATTGCTGTTCGATTGATAAAGGTCAGGAAAATTTATCTGATCACCATTTACATTGATGGATCCTCCTAAAACATTAAATATATTGCCTTTGAAATGACGTTTCCCCACAATGTTGGCTGAAGAATAACAGACAAAACCATATGTTTGCTTACCAGATTCGTCGTCATTAATCAAATTATTGACAAAATGTACGTCAACCGGCATAACATCAAGTACAATCGTAGAATACTGCTCTTGAAGGGCATTGTAATTTTGGAAGAAGGTATTATTAGCAAATACAAAAGTTCCCGTATAGTTTGATCCTCCAGTATTTGACAAATTGAATGTATTATAATTTGTTTTATTGACAATACTCCCTTTATTTTGAAAAAATATGTTGTTACTGAAATTTGTATTAAATACAGATGAAGCTGTTGCGCCATTACTCGATATGGAAAAAACAGAAGCGGCAGCATCAGACTCGTTAGCATAAAAAACAGAATTCGATACATTGAGCGTACTGGTAGCACCACCATCTATACGAACTTCTATACAACCTCCGGATCCGCTTGTGTTGGAGAGATTCACTCTACTACTATTTCCTTCAAAATAGCATTTATCAATAGTCATAGTTCCTTTTCCGGAAAACACGATCGCACCACCAAAATGATCGTTTGCGAAAAATCCATTATTCGGATTTGAATTGTTGATAAACTTTGTATTTGTAATGGTTATTGCATTTGGATCCATACTCGAATTTGTAAAAGCCATAATAGCTCCTCCTTTGGACGATTTACATCCATCAAACAAGCAATTGTCTACAGCTAAAACACCTTCTCTAATAAATATAGCTCCACCGCCTGACCAACCGGAACCTGCAACATTAATATTTGTAAATGTTATGTCAGTAAGATTAAGTTGAGTTTTTCCGACCAAATCAAACACTCCTCCTAAATTAGTTTCATTATCGCGTACGTTTTTGAACGTCAGAGTTGAAAACAACACTTCGCCTCCTCCGGCTATTTGAAATAAAGGCTTGCATAGCATGTTTGCTGCATAATCAGCATCAGTCATCCCTTGAAAAACGACTCCTGTACGTGACTCGCCTATTACTCTCAAATTCGTAAAAGTAAGTCCTCTTGTATTAGGTGAAGGCACTGTGTATTCTCCATTGGAAACATGAATTTCCATATTATTAGCCCATTTGCTAAAATTTAATGTCATCCATGGAGCAGAAGAATTCGTGCCGTCATTTGTATCATCTGCATTGACATGTGATGGATTCACATACACAATAGTCGTTGTTGCATACAACGATAATGATGTGAAAATAATAAGTAAAAAAGTAGTGATTTTTTTCATAAGATTAGTCTTTTATTGTTAATTATAAAGCAATTATATACATTTCATTTCTCTATATTAATTAAATTTTAAAGGATATATTTATTTGTAATCAACTGATTGTTACTTAGCAATATCTTCATCACATAAACCCCTTTAGGAAGATGCTGAACATCTAAAATATTATTAGTAGTAGAAAACATACATTTACCCGACAAATTATAGAGTTCAAATTTGCGAACGACAACATTGTCCATATCCTTCAAATATATTTTACCATCGGCGATATAAAGAAAAGATTCTTCTATTTGCCGATTGTCAAGTCCTGCAGGAGGATTCACGTCAATCGTCGTTGAAAAATTACTGACATTTACTCTATATAAATCCTTATTGTTTGTAACTCCAAAATTGCTCCCGTGGTTTCGATCCCAACTACTTTTTATCATTGAGTTGTTAGCAAAATAAACTCCATCAGTCGATGTTATTCCTATAGCAGGGAAAGGGCAATTAGTGATTCGATTCCCATAAATAGAGATATTGTTTATACTTCCTGCTGGGGCAAAGCTTCCATTAGGGGCTTGGCTGACAACCACTAAAGCTGCAAATTGAGATGTCCATGCCATATTGGAGTCAAACATACAATTATCTATAGTGTTATTTCTTACAATAATACTTTTAGGACATCCAGCTTCCATCCAATTAAATTCCGGAGCAAGAGCAATTCCACTCATAGCACTATTTTTTATTTCGCAACCTTCAATAATTCCTTCTGCCGATTTTATTAGTATAGCTCTTGATCGGTTTCCTCCAACAGTATCACGTAACACTTTAAATCCTGACCCGATACGATCTTCCGAGTAAATTACATCACCAGCATCCGATCCATCAATCCAAGTATCAAGTTTTACTTTGACACCATAAGTAAAGCTTTCAGCATCAATAACCGAAACCAATTTTGCAAATGCAGCATTCCGTTGTGCAAGTGTTGGTGAGGTTGTAGAAACACCAACAACTGTTGAGCGCCCTCGTATGGCACCATTGTTGTTTACGCACACAAATCGATCGTCAGTCTTAACATATACATCAGAAAGGTTGCTCGATTTAGTTAAAAATGAAATTGATTTTTCCGATGCATTTGTTTCATATACAGGATAAAAATTCCCATTTATAGCAATACAATCATCCCCTGTATATTCGAGTTTACATTCTTCTATGATCGGACCTATTGTCGCATATTTACTGTGAAATGCATCTGCAATTCCGGCTCTCAATCTATCAACCGGATATTTAGGATCATTCAATTTTCGAGTAACCACACATCGATAGTAATGATTCTTCTCTCCATCATATTCCAAAAAAGAAAAGCAGTTTGAATCATATACTGTAACATTTTCAAATTTCATGTTTTTGCAACTTGTTATAATAAATGTATGAGCTTGAGTATTTCCTTCTGCGTATACAGAAAATGAAACATAATCACCCACAACAACAGGATTTGTCGCTGTATTATTTATTGTAAACTGCAATTTTGTAGTTGGAGAAGTACTGATAGTACTTATATGAGGAGTAGAAATCGTCGTGAAATTTTGTTTTAGTTCCTTATTCTCTTTATCATATACTAATATACGGTCGGTTTGGATTCCTGTAGTTGGATAGCCTTGATGCAACTCTACTGTCCACGTTTTTTTGTCGGCAGACATTTCGACTATCGTTCCTTGAGATGCACAAGGAGGATCGTATTCGACTATAAAATTAGAAAAAACAACATTCTCACAATTAGTGAATTGAAATGCTTGGTTTTGCCTATTGCAAATTATTGTAGAGCCATTGCCATTAATTGTGATATCTTTCTTAGCACTAAAAACAAATGCATTTTTACCATTTGTCAAATCCAATAAATAAGTTCCCTTGGGTATATCTATTGTTTTGTTGTTTATCTGGCTATTCAACAAAATCCGCAAGTCTTGTATTTCAGTTGCTTTTAAAAAGAAAAAGAAAAACAAGAGTGATGTAAGCATTAAGGGTCTTTTCATGGTATCTATTCAAATAATTGTTACTACAAATGTACCATGAAAACACCTTATAAATGATATTAAAGTTATCTAAAATCATTCCAAATGTAACACATTCTTTTTCTTACATAAAAATTTATAGAGGAATCATAGTGATTGATTGTTTTATCCGAAATGTTTTGCTTTATCCGAAAACATCTTTACATTTGCCTCCAATTATTTCTTTTTCTAATACTTAGAACATCTGTTTTACAAACAATAGCTTTCCGGAGCTTAAAGTGATGAATCGGCACTCTTTCGTATTATTTTTATTAATACCAATCCTTTAAAATGAAAAG
>DAIOHI010000057.1:0-10575 GCA_036744815.1 Paludibacteraceae bacterium | reverse complement strand
GTCGAAAGACAGCTGAGTTACAGTCAGCCCCATTTGGCCACTCTGGTAACTGCCCCTTTTTTCTTTTGCGGAGACAAAGGTAATATAAAGAGTTTAAATTACCAAATAATATTTGCCATTTTTATGGCTGTAATAGCGGCTTCTACCCCCTTGTTTCCATGTTTTCCTCCGGCTCTGTCTTGGGCTTGTTCTAATGTTTTGGTTGTGAGTACTCCAAAGATAGCAGGACATCCTTCGTGGCGGGTGTTGAGTTTGGTTATTCCTTGCGTAACGCTTTGACAAACGTAATCGAAGTGAGGCGTTTCTCCTTGAATAACGCATCCGATAACGATAATTGCTGCATATTTGTGGACTTTTATTCCGTCGATCATGCAATAATAATCATCCATAAGTTGTTTTGCGGCATAAGTCAATTCGAAAGTGCCGGGAACATGTATGGTTTTTATGTGCTCTGGCTTGACTCCGCTCTTTTTAAACGTTTCTATAGCTCCATCGAGCATTGTATGGGTAATTTTGGGATTCCAGTCGGCAACAACGATAGCATATTGTTGTTCGGATAGTTTCGATAGATCGATATCATCCAAATTGTATTCCGATAGATTTTGATATTGAGTAGCCATGATTTCCTATTTGTTCGTATGATTCTTTAATAAAATAAAAAGCCACTTGATCTCGAAAGGGAGAAGAAGCAGCCTTTATATTGATAGGTAAAATAATTTATTTTTTTACTCGCTCTATATATTTGTCAATATCTGACGCTTCAATACTTTGAGGATATTTTTCCTTAATGCTTGTCAGACATTTTTCAGCTTTATCGGGTTTGTTTACCGATTCGTAAGCTAAAGCCGCTTTTTTAAGATAAATCGGCGCAGTTACTTGATTGTCCAAGTTTGCCGCTTTTTCAAAATAGCTGATCGCTTTATTTATATCCTTCAATTCAACATAGCTGTCACCAATCAGACCGATGGTTGTTGCCGACAGATAATCGTCTTTCCCGTCGTATTGCGAAAGATGTTTTATGGCATTTTGATAGTCGCCTAATTTGTAATAACAAATACCGGCGTATGCGCTAGCAACATTGCCTGATGCCGTTAAACCATATTTAGAAGCAATTTCTTTAAATCCGATGAATTCAAAATTACCATTCAAAGCCACTTCGAAAGAATCGACATTGAAATAGTTTTCTGCTTGATACAGTTCTTTTTCAGCCGTAATTTCTTGCGGACGCAGATAAAAACTTCTGAAAGCAAGTATTGCTAATACAACTAAAACAACAACGCCGACAGCGATTAATATCTGTTTTTGATATTTCTCGATAAATGCTTCGGTAGAGGTTAACGCTTGTTCTACGCTTTGAAATTCATCGCGTTTATCTGTTTCTTTTTTTGCCATAATTAAGAGTAATGATACTATTTTCTAGTTTTTTTATTTAAAGCGGAACAAAAGTAGTGTTTTTCTTTTAAACTACGAAATTTAAAACTTATGTTTTTTATGTTTCACTTGTTTTATATGCTTGATAAGTTTGATTTTATAAAAATTATGATTGCGTTTCCATATAAACTTTTTGAGTAGGATAGGCGAAATTAAATCCAGCTTCGTTGAAAGAGCTTAATATCGCCATATTCATTGTTGAAATTGTTTGTGGAATATCGCCCGATTTTATAACATAATAGATAAATGTTATGACTAAAGCCGAATCAGAAAAGTCAGAAAAATACACAACCGAATCTTTCGGATCGACCGATTTTGTTGTTTGTGCAAGCTTTTTGAGTATTTCTAATGCTTGTCGCATTTGTTCGGATGTTGTTTCGTAAGTAAGTTCCAATGTTGTAACTACGCGCCGCATGGGTTCGTTGGATATGTTTACGACCGAAGCGTCCATTATTTTTGAGTTTGGTATCGTTACTAAACGTTTTTCCAGCGTTCGGATTCGTGTGCTGCGAAGCCCGATATCTTCTATTGTCCCTTGAAAATTATCTACAATAACCATGTCGCCAATGCGAAAAGGCTGATCTGTGAGTAATGTAAATCCACCAAAAACATTTTTAATTGTATCCTGAGCTGCTAAAGCTGCCGCCAAACCTCCGACTCCTAAAGCGCCTAAAAGAGTTTTGACATCTAATCCGATATTATTCAAAGCCATAACGACACCGATCGACCATATTACGGTCAGGATTATCCGGCGAAATATCGGCACTAAACGAATGTCGATTGACTTTTTTCGTTTTTCCAAAGCTTTCTCCGACCAATATTCTTCAATCAGTCCTGTAATCAGCTTTGAAACGAACCATGTAACATTTAATGAAATAAGAATTTGGTATGATTTTGAAATAAACGACTGCACTTGCACATCCAAATCAAGTCGAATTAATGCGATCCAGATAGCTCCTATGGTTATTCCAAATAAAACAGGAGGTTCGAGTGTGGCAAATAAAATATCATCGAAACGACTTCTTGTTTTTTTAGCTATCGGCTGTATTAGATGCTTGTTTACCAGCGAAAGCAATTTGTTCAGAACAAAAACGCCCATAATAATAAGGATGGATACTCCCCAACTTTCCAGCGTGTTACCGTAAAATTCTTCTGACAACATGATAGACTCGATTTTATGTTAAATGTGTTTATTCAATATTAATAACCGCATCGCTTGGCATTCTCCAATCACCGCGCGGCGAAAGATTGATGCTTCCTACTTTCGGACCGTCGGGCATGCAGGAACGCTTGAATTGCTGCGAATAGAAACGACGTAAAAATACTTTCAACCATTTTCTAATTATTTCTTCAGAATAGCTTCCCTCGAAAGCTCTTTCGGCTAAGTACAATATCTTTTCGGGACTGAAGCCGAAACGCACATAATAATATAAAAAGAAATCGTGCAATTCGTAAGGTCCTACAACATCTTCTGTCTTTTGGGCAATTTCTCCTTTTTCATCGGCAGGAAGCAATTCCGGGCTAACGGGCGTATCTAATACGTCTTTTAAAATGGTTTGCGAATTTTCGTTTAATTCTGTAGCAGCCCATGATACCAGATAACGCACTAAGGTTTTAGGAACTCCTGTATTCACGGCATACATAGACATGTGATCGCCATTGTATGTTGCCCAGCCAAGCGCCAATTCCGACAAGTCGCCTGTGCCAATAACCAAAGCATTATGCTTGTTGGCTAAATCCATCAGAATTTGAGTACGCTCGCGAGCTTGCGTGTTTTCGTAGGTTATATCATGTTGATTCGGATCGTGATCAATGTCCTTAAAATGTTGTAAACAAGCTTTTTTTATCGAAATCTCTTTCATCGTTACTCCGAGCGATTCCATTAGCTTTATTGCGTTTTTATAGGTTCTTTTCGTCGTTCCAAACCCGGGCATAGTAACGCCCATAATTCGTTTACGGTCGTAGCCAAGCTTGTCCGCAGCTTTCACGCAAACGAGAAGCGCTAAGGTTGAATCGAGTCCGCCCGACACTCCAATAACGAGATTTTCTGATTTCGTGTGCATCCAACGCTTTGCTAATCCGGAGGTTTGGATGGAGAAAATTTCGCGGCAACTCTCGTTACGCGATTCGATTGGCGGAATGAAAGGATGTGGGTTTATTTTACGATTCAAAACATCGAAGGTCGATTTTGCAGGAGTCAGAGAAATGACTCTATAAACGCTGTCGGATTTATTATTATTAAAATTACTGTTACGGATTCTGTCGGCATTTAAACGTTCGATATCAATTTCGCTAACGACGAGCTGCGATTCTAATGAAAATCGTTCGGCGGTGGCAATAATGCTGCCATTTTCGGCGATAAATCCATTGCCTCCGAAAACCAAATCGGTGGTGGATTCGCCTGTGCCTGCCGATGCATAGACATAACCTGAGATACAACGAGCCGATTGCTGTTCGATTAAACGGCGGCGGTATTCATTCTTGCCAATAATATCGTTGCTTGCTGAAAGATTGAAAATAATTTCTGCACCGTGTAAGGCTTGCTGCGTACTTGGCGGAACTGGAACCCAAAGATCTTCGCATATTTCGATGGCAAAGGTAAAATCAGCGACAGAAAATAATAAATTTGTTCCAAAAGGCAGCGAGCTTGCTTCGAAGTCAATCGCAGATTCGTCGGCAAGGGAGCCGGATGCAAACCAACGTTTCTCGTAAAATTCTCCTGTGTTAGGAATGTGTGTTTTTGGCACAATTCCTTTTATGCTTCCTTGCTGTAAGACAGCGGCAACGTTGAATAGCTGATTCTTTATTTTTAGCGGTAAACCTACAATTATAATAATGTCAAGTTTTTTTGTGCGCGAAGCCAAATCAGTAAGTGCTTTTCGGGCATCGGATAACAGTTGTTGCTGAAAAAACAAGTCGGCGCAAGTGTATCCCGTAATACATAATTCGGGAAAACAAAGAACTTGCACTTTTTCTTTCTCCGCTTTTTGTGCCAGATCGACAATTTTATCTACATTGAACTGCGTATCGGCAACTCGGAGTTGAGGAATGGCGACTGCTACACGTACGAAACCTTTGTTCATGCTTGCTTGTGTTTTTTTTGATTTGATGTTTGCTCCGAAGCCCGCGCGAGGGATAGAAGCAAAGTAGCCCGGAGCCTTTAGGCGAGGACTACTGCGGATAGCCCGACCCGAAGGGACGCGCCCCAAAAGTATTATATTTCAAAATTCCAAAATTTCAAGATTTCAAGATTTCAAAATTATGTGGATTTTGATCGCATTATTTTTTTACTAAGAGACAAAGGTACGATATTTTTATATTTAATCATCCATAAAAAAAGTCGTATCTTTGCACAAATTTTTTATAAATACAACAAATACAAAGAGATGAATTTTATAGAAGAATTGGAATGGAGGGGAATGATCCATTCGATAATGCCGGGAACGGAAGAGCAATTGAAAAAAGAAATGACGGCGGCTTACGTGGGAATTGACCCGACGGCGGATTCGTTACATATCGGACATTTGGTGAGCGTGATGATGCTGCGCCACTTTCAACGCGCGGGACATAAACCGATCGCTTTGGTGGGTGGAGCGACGGGAATGATTGGCGATCCGTCGATGAAATCGGCTGAACGTAATTTGCTCGATGAGAAGACTTTGCGTCACAATCAGGATTCGATAAAAAAGCAATTGGCTAAATTTCTCGATTTCGAAAGCGACGCGCCAAATGCTGCGGAATTGGTAAATAATTACGATTGGATGAAAGATTATTCTTTTCTGAACTTTATCCGCGATATTGGCAAGCATATTACCGTAAATTATATGATGGCGAAAGATTCGGTAAAAAAACGTTTGAGTAGTGAATCGAGCGTTGGAATGTCGTTTACCGAGTTTTCATATCAATTGCTGCAAGGTTACGATTATTTGCATTTGTACGAAAACAAAAACTGTAAACTCCAAATGGGCGGCAGCGACCAATGGGGAAACATCACAACGGGAACAGAACTGATTCGTAGAAAAACGCAAGGCGAAGCTTTTGCTTTGGTTTGTCCGTTGATAACAAAGGCTGACGGTGGAAAATTCGGTAAAACAGAAAGCGGAAATGTGTGGTTGGATCGTCGTTATACATCGCCTTACAAATTTTATCAGTTTTGGTTGAACGTGAGCGATGCGGACGCGGAAAAATATATTAAGATTTTCACTTCGATAGATAAAGAAGAAATTGCGGCATTGGTTGGCGAGCATAATCAAGCGCCGCATTTGCGCACATTGCAGCGTCGATTGGCTCAAGAGGTAACCGTGATGGTGCATTCGCAAGAGGATTACGAAGCGGCTGTTGAGGCTTCGAATATTTTGTTCGGCAATTCAACTTCGGAAGCCTTGAAACGCTTGGATGAAGAAACTTTGTTGGCAGTGTTCGATGGCGTTCCGCAATTTGCTATTTCAAAAGAAAGTTTAAAAAAAGGGGTGAAAGCAATTGATTTGTTTACCGACATGGCGGCAGTTTTCCCTTCGAAAGGAGAAATGCGAAAAATGGTGCAAGCCGGCGGTGTGAGCGTAAATAAAAATCGCTTAGAAAATCAGGACGATTTGATTCTTGACAGCCAGTTGCTTAATGATAAATACTTGTTGGTACAAAAAGGGAAAAAGAATTACTTTTTATTGATAGCCGAATAAAGCAAGCGTTTTTAGTGAAATTATTTTGCTCAAAAAGTTTGTTTGAAAAGGAAAAAAGTATATCTTTGCACCGCTTTTGAGATAAAAAGCAAATGGTAATTGTCCCATGGTGTAATGGTAGCACTCCTGATTTTGGTTCAGTCAGTCTAGGTTCGAATCCTGGTGGGACAACAACTAAAAACGCTAATAATCAAATAATAAGATTGTTAGCGTTTTTGTTTAAGGGAAAATCCCCCGAAAATCCCCACTTAATAAAATATAAAGAAAAAGCACCTCAAAAACCGCTGTTTCTCGAAGTGCTTTAAATGGAAATGAATCCTTATGTTTTTAGAAATTTAGATGTTTTAATTTTCCTATAAGCAACTTCAAGACATCCAAGTAAAAGTAGTAGTTCTAAAATAATATTTGTAATTGAACTTATACTTAAGTATTTTTAGTTTCTCCAAGTTTCATGAGTGAAGGAACAAAGAAGGATGCAATACCCGCAATAATAATTACGCTGCCCGAAATAATAAATGAATTTGGGATTCCGATAACATCGGCAATAATGCCAAGTGCCGATAAACCGATAAGCGACGGAATTAGGCTGAAGCTATTAAACATGGAAAAAACTCGTCCTAAAGCTTGTGGTGCAACGTTAAGTTGAATGACGGCTGTGAACATCGAATGAAAAATAGCACCGGAAATGCCTCCAAAGGCTGTGAGAATTACAAAAAAGACAAAGCCGCTTGGCGACAATAATCCAGACAAAAGAAAACTTAGCCCTAAAACAAGATACATGCAATTGATAACTGCAATTTTATTAATTTTGACTTGTTTTACACCTAAGATAAAACCTCCGACCATCATGCCTACTCCCCAAACAATTTCGATTAAACTGACTTGAAAAGCATCACCTGCAAAATGTTGCAAGGTCATTAAGGGAAACATAACACTTACCGGCATAAGAAAGAGCATTGCTGCGATAGAAAAGCCAAACATCCAAGTTAACCCACGATTCTTAATAATTTCTTGTAATCCCTCCCACATTTCGCGAAAGATATTGGCTGTTTGAATATTTTCTTTCTTTTCAGGATTTGGAATGATAACGAAGAGCAATGAAGTACAGGCGATAGTTGCGCCAACTACATCGAACAGAAGTACATAAGCCATGTCTAAAGTCGTCATAAGCAAAGCGCCTAAAGCTGGTCCGGCAATATTGGATACGGAAAAAATCATCTGATTAATTCCGGAAATACGAACTAATTCATCGCTTGGCGCCAATAAAGGAATGGATGCCTGCATTGCCGGGCTATGAAATGACGAGCCTACGGAGCGTAATGCCAATAAAATATAAACATATTCTACTTTGATGTTTCCAAGGTAGAATAATAGGGCTAAAGCTAAAGAACAGAAGGCGATAAACATGTCGGAAAAAATCATGACCTTTTTTCGATTCCATCTGTCGACAAAAACTCCCGAGAAAAAGCCTAAAATGGTTTGAGGAAGCAATGCTGCTATGGTTGCAATTGCCAATACTTCAGCAGAACCAGTTTCGAGGCTGAGCCAAAGAACGCAGGCGAAACCAACGATGGAACTGCTCAAAATAGAGAAAAATTGTCCTGTCCATATTATGGAGAAGGTCTTTTTCCAATTATTCATAATAATGATTCTTGATGTTATTTTAGTACCGAAACAGATTTTTGTAGAAACAACGAGTTGGGGTAAACGTGCAGAGTTCCATCGTCTGTTCGCAGATGTGTGTTGAAAGTATAAATATCTTCAACAATTCCTTCCAAAGGTAAATCTTTATCGTCAATACGTATCCGGTCTCCGATTTTAAATGGCGAGGTGAAAAATATAATCATTCCTGCGGTTATATTACTCAATATCGACCATTGAGCAAATAATGCCACACCTATAACTGCAAATATTGATGAGAGCGCAATAAATAGATTTTCCGTATCTACTCCCCAAATGCTGATAATCATAATTATTGCAATAAGATTAATAAAAATAGAACATATTCTATTGATATGGTTGATGCGATTTTCGATTTTAGTATTTAGCTTTCCATATCTTTTTATGATTTTATAAACTATAAATCGAATGATGGCTGTTGCAAGCAAGGTTATTCCGGTTAATATCAATTGAAAAAGATGTTGTGGCATAGTTAATGTGAATAAAATGGTTTATTATAAATATAGTAAACACAAGAATAGCAAAACTTGTTCTTGCTACTTTTGAAAATAATCCGACAGATTATATATAATTTTAAAGAATAGATTGTTTAGTTCAAAATATTTGAATTCTTGTATTCTATGAATAAAAATAGAGAGTGATAAAAAACATCACTCTCTATTTTTAGTGTTAAAACATTTTTTATTTTACGATTACTTTTGTTGTTGAAGTATTATTCTCCTTTATTGCTTTAACAATATATATTCCTGCATCAGGTGCTTCTAGATAACCTTTTGTAAAGATTTCGCAGACGGTTTTTCCTGTCAAATCAATCAACTTAGCCGAATCAAAACTTCCATTTATGAAAATATTACGCTCAACGGCATAAGCTGATAAATTAGAATAAGAAACAGGAGCAAAAAGACCACTCGTAAAATCAGAATAAGCAAGTTTACTTGCATTTATTATTTTTCCTGTAGGAATATCTATGAGTAGTGCAACAATCTCAATATTAGACTTATTCAATATGTTAGTAGGCAATTTTAATTTATAGGTGAAATTAACCGGCTGTATCGTAGTGAATGACGTCGTAGCAATAGTACTGGAAGGTATTCCGGTAACAATACTTCTAGCGACATCTTGATACGTCATTTGTGATGCAGGCACAGTTGCTGCTAAATTCTCATACCCGCCCATTACACCGTAACCACCTCCTGAATAATAATTTGATTGAGCGTACCCGGAAGTAGTACCCTTTACATCATTTTCGATTACAACAAAATCAATTCGCTGATTTACTCCCAATGAATCATAAGCTGCTTTTAACTCCGTATTTATAAAAATAGAATCTTGACTTGAATTTAATTTGACTGAATTAATGTCAATTCCCATAAATGAATACAAGCTTTCTAATGAGTAGTATGTTTTTGCATCACCTGGATCAATTAAATGTTTCCGGTTGACATATGCCATTGGAAAGGAAGTGAATCCTAATTGATTTATATAATTTGTTAAATTCATTGGGTCAATACTACTGGAGGAGCTCGAATGGATAGCGATTCCGATAAACGTATCAGGATATGTCGATTTCATATTAGCCATGGCTACGGATCCACGTGGACACCAGCCGCACCAAGTTCCAGTTCCTTCTTCTACCACAATGCGTCGATCTTGATATTGGCTGTTGATACCAATCTTGCTTGTATACGTATTGTTCGCTTTATATTCGTCCTCATGACCATTTATGCTAACAACAGAAAAAGCAAGTTGATGATTCCCTTCTTGCTCAATTTTCATATTATTAATTAAAAAAGCATACGAATCTTTATTAGTAATGACAGATGAAGGGGTAATTGTTATGGTGTCAACAGGTATTCCATTTAGTGAAAAACAGGCGCTCGCCCATCGCGGCGACAACTATAAAGACTATCAACGACGAACTTCAATGTTTATTCCGTGGCCACCCAAAGAGTAGGTAAATACATGGACTTTATGATTCAACAATCTTTAAAACTGATCGAAAGTGGCAAACTGCCCGATCCGGTGATTCGGACCGGCATTCGTACTTTAAGCAAAAAACGCCTGGCACAGGAAGGACGCTTCGACCCGGCACTGGCGGCACAGCGCTATATGGATGTGCTGCATATGCTAAAAAACAGCGAGATTGCCATCGAGACCGACAAAGCCAATGAGCAGCACTATGAACTGCCCACCGCATTTTTCCAGGCAGTACTGGGCAAACGTCTGAAATACAGCGCCAGCCTGTTTGAACACGCACATACCACACTGGATCAGGCGGAAGAAGCGGCACTGGCCAGCTATTGCCAGCGTGCACAGTTGCAGGATGGACAGGATATTCTGGAAATAGGCTGTGGCTGGGGGTCTTTCAGTTTGTACATGGCGGAACATTATCCCAAGGCTCGCATTACTGTGGTGTCGAACTCCTCGACCCAACGCCAGTACATTCAAGAACAGGCCAATCTGAAAAAACTAGAAAACCTGACGGTGATGACCTGCGACGTCAATGTACTGCAACTGGAAGCCGCTTCTTTCGACCGTGTGGTTTCGGTGGAAATGTTTGAACATGTACGTAATTACCAAAAACTGTTTGAAAATATCAGCACCTGGCTGAAAGCAGATGGCTTGCTGTGGTGCCATATTTTCTGTCACCGTTTCCTGCATTATCCGTTTGAAGTCAAAAATGAATTTGACTGGATGTCGAAATATTTCTTTAGTGGCGGTCTGATGCCGGCAGCTTCAACCTTCCTACATTTTCAGCAGCATTTGCAGCTGGAACAGCACTGGC
>DAIOHI010000056.1:793-10717 GCA_036744815.1 Paludibacteraceae bacterium | reverse complement strand
ACAACATATTTGTAATTGGCGATATTGCGTTGATGAAAACGGAAAAATACCCCAACGGACATCCGCAGGTTGCAAACGTTGCTATTAATCAAGGTAAAAACTTAGCTGAGAATATTAAAAACGGGATGAAAGGTAAAGCGGCTCTTGCTTTCGAATACAAAGATATGGGTTCGATGGCAACTGTAGGTAAGCATAAAGCTGTTGTCGATCTGCCTTTCCTGAAATTCCACGGACCAATAGCATGGCTTTTTTGGATGTTTCTGCACCTGATGCTTATTCTTAGCGTGCGCAACAAGTTGATTATTTTCATCAATTGGGCATGGAGTTATATTACTAAAGATACGTCGCTGCGCTTGATTATTACCGGAGATAAAGAGAAAAAAATAAATTAAGAATTTTCAGGTTTCTATAATTCACTTCACCCTCCCCATAAAGGAGGGTGTTTTATATTATTCATTGTCATTGCAAAGACAGCTTTCTTTTAAAAGAATAAGAAACAACTTCTTAATATAATGTAAAGCTCGCACGACATCGAAGTTTTTTTTCTTATTTTTGTATCCAGATAAAAACAGAAGAACAAGCAGGCATTGATGCCTGTTTGTTTTGTTCCATAATTTGTTTCTGAATCGGGTGAAAAAAAACATCTTCCTCCTTTTATATATTTCTATTATTCCGGCTGTTTATGCTCAGGATTACGAATATGAGTATCGGAATCAACAGGTTGCTCCGCCAAAGCCGCAACATGTCAAAACCTGGCATATATCCGAACCTTTTGCGACAGCGGACACAATTCCGGCAGATACTTTATATCGCAATTTTCAGGACGACAATCTGATCGATCGCTTTAGCATTGCTAATTCCTTCAACGGAAATTTGGGTTCACCTATTCAATCAAAGATATATTTCGACCGTCCATTAAGCAGCGATTTTATGTTTGCCGATGCTTATTTTCCTTATATGAGGCGAATTGATAACATCACTTTCTACAATACGAAAAAGCCTTTCAGTAACATTACTTACAACAGTGGTGGAAGCACTTATAGGAAAGAAGAAGAAATCAAATTCCTGTTTACGACAAACTTCGGAAAGAAACTTAATTTTGGTACAACACTGGATTATTTTCATGCTTGGGGCGAATATAACAACCAGTCGGCGAAGCGCTTTAACGGCTCTCTTTTCGGTAATTTCGAAGGACGACGCTACAAAGCGACCGGAGCTGTGACGCTGAACAATATTAGTAATTTTGAAAACGGAGGTATCAGCGATATTTCAATTATTACCGAACAGCAGGAAATTGCTTCAAAAGACATTCCGACCAATCTGAATGCTTATTCAAAGCATAACTATAATTCGTTTTTTTACAATCATCAGTATTGTATCGGTTTCGAACGCCCGATAAAAATAAGCGAAGATTCCACTTATTTGGAATACGTTCCTGTAACGCGTTTTTCGCATACAATAAAGTTAGACGAAGCAAAAAAGCTTTATTACGAGCCTAAAATCGATTCGGTTTTTTATCAGAACACTTACATGAAAGATCTGAAAGAAACGAAGGATACAGCTGCTCTTCAAAGTATTACGAATTTATTCTCCGTACACATGGAAGAAGAGTTCAACAAATGGATGCAATTCGGATTGACGGCTTATTTGCAAACCGAAACACAGTTTTTTACTTATAACGTTGATACCCTTCTTGGACACAAATCACTTAACAATGTAAAAGTTGGAGGAATTTTGTCGAAGCAGCGAGGAAAAATACTGCGCTACAACGTGCTGGGCGAAATTGGACTTGTCGGTTACAAAGCCGGAAATTTCCTATTGAAAGGAGATGTCGGAACTTATTTTAGACTTTGGAACGACAGCGTTGCTTTAGTGGCAAATGGTTTTATGCGCACAGATGAGCCATCCTACTTCCTGCAAAGCTACAATTCGAATCATTTCCGTTGGGATAATGATTTCGGAGCTATTTACCGCACACGCGTGGGAGGTCGTTTTTCCATACCTACACGTTCTTTCAATTTGGATGTGTCGGTCGAAAACATTATGAATCACGTGTATTTCAATAGCGACGGAATTCCAACTCAGTTTTCGGGTGGAGTGCAAGTGTTGTCGGCAAATTTGAAACAAGATTTTCATATAGGTAAATTTGCTTTGGAAAATAATGTTATATATCAAGCCAGTTCCCGTCAGGAATTGTTGCCGCTTCCTACTCTCGCTATTTTTCACAATTTGTATTATCACGATTTATGGTTCAAAGTGCTGACTGTTCAAGTGGGAGCTAACCTGCGTTATCACACGGCTTACTATGCTCCGAATTATATGCCGGCAACCGGACAATTTCATGTACAAAATGAAGTGAAAATCGGTAATTTTCCCGTTGTAAACGCTTATTTAAACTTTCATTTGAAACAAGTTCGCTTTTTCATACAATATTATCACTTGAATCAAATGTTTGCCAAACAGGGAAACTACTTTTCGATGCCAAATTATCCGATCAATCCGGCAATATTAAAAACCGGCATATCGTGGAATTTCTATAATTGATTCTATGTTTTACCGTAAAAAAGGTACAACAACATGAAGCACAAAAAACTAAAAATCAGTAGTTTCACAGCCATATTACTACTTGTGGTAAGCGTGTTTTTGTTTGCAAAGTTCCGAAACACCGGACGCGATTTACCTCAAATCAACAGATCGGGTTATTTACGGGTTGCCATCGACGGAGGACGACTTGGTTTTATGGTTCAGGAAGACAGTGTTTGCGGTTTGCAATATGAATTGATTAAAGCCTTTGCTGATAGCTTAGGACTGGAATTACGCTTTATCAGAGAAAATGATATTCGGGAAAACGTAGATGACTTGCTTGGAGGAAACTGCGACATTGTGGCAAGCTACATTCCTCGCAGCAAAGAATGGATTGGCGAAGTTTCGTTGACGCGTCCACTGTTGACAACAAGAGCCGTATTGGTCCAATACTGCGAAGCCGATAATAAAATCATTGAAAAACAATACGATTTAGCCAACGATACGATTTATCTTCCCGAAAACTCTCCTTTCGAAATGAGAATAAAAAATCTATCGGAAGAAATAGCCGAACCCATCCATATTATCGAAATAAAAGATAAATCCATCGACCAGATTGTAAAGTTGGTTGCTGATGGAAAAATAAAGCAAACGGTTTGTACTGAGCAATTAGCAAAAAGAATGCTCTTGGAAAACCCAACAATTGATGTATCTTTGCTTATCAGTTTTGAGCAAGAATACTGTTGGGCGGTTCATCACAAATCTCGTTTATTGCTGATAAAACTAAATGCTTTTTTAGACAATATGCTCGAAACTTCGGAATACTGGAATATATACCGAAAATACATTTAGAATAAAGAATGAAAACAAAAAACAATTCTGAGTCAAAAGAGCATAAACGAATTACTCAGAACTACAAACTATAAACTCAGAACTATGCCATTAAATATTCCTGTTGATTTACCCGCAGTTGAAATACTTCGCGAAGAAAACATATTTGTAATGGACTCCGAAAGGGCATCGAGTCAGGAGATACGACCTTTAAAGATCGTTATTCTCAACCTTATGCCCTTAAAAATAACGACGGAAACTGATTTGATACGTCTCTTGTCGAACTCGCCTCTGCAAATCGAAATCGACTTTATGCAAATGGAAAGTCACACATCGAAAAACACTCCTATCGAACACATGATGGCTTTTTATAAAAACTTCAATCAGATAAAAAAGCAAAAATACGATGGCATGATCATTACCGGAGCTCCGGTAGAGCAAATGGATTTTGAGGAAGTGAATTATTGGACGGAATTAGTGAAAATATTCGACTGGGCTAAAACCCACGTTACCTCTACCCTATTTATATGTTGGGCGGCACAAGCCGGATTGTATCATTATTACAATATTCCGAAGTATAAACTCGACGAAAAAATGTTCGGCGTATTCAAGCATACTGCGAACGATCCGCTGAATCCTATCTTCAGAGGTTTCGACGATGAGTTCTTCGTGCCGCATAGCCGACATACCGAAATTCGTGCCGAAGATATACGCAAAGTACCCGAATTGAGCATCTTGTCCGAATCTCCCGAGTCGGGCGTATATATCGTGATGGCTCGTAACGGACGCGAGCTTTTCATTACCGGACATTCAGAATATTCAGCCAATACCTTGGATGAAGAATATAAAAGAGATGTATCAAAAGGATTATCCATTCAAATTCCTTATAATTATTATCGTGACGATAATCCGGAGAATGATCCCGTTGTGCGATGGAAAAGCCATGCTAATATGCTTTTCACCAATTGGCTGAACTATTTCGTTTATCAGGAAACTCCTTACGATTTAAAGAAAATTCACTAAAAACATAATGTATCAATAAGAAAACATATATAATCGAAATTATTCATAAAATGAATAGATTGGCTTCTCGATTATGTTGAAAAATAGGCTACATTTGAACTTTGTATTAACTTGATTGCTAACTGACTGTGAATAATCAAACGAGCTATCTTCTATTTATAAGTTTTCTTTTTTTACTTTATTCCTGTACCGGGAATGACGCAAAAACGATTTCTACCTACAATGTTTCAATAAAAAGTTTTGAAAACGTACTAGAAGTGGATGGTTATGTTGAGCCCGCGAATTCCACTACCTTATCTTGTCCGCGTCAGGTTGAAGGAGTTATCGGAAATCTTATTGACGACGGAACATTTGTCGAAGAAGGCGAAATTGTATCAACAATCGAAGCCGCCGATTTGCAATCACACTACGATCAATTACTTATCAGTCTCGAAAATGCAACTACGGGTTTAAGCAAAAGAAAGGCTGAATTGAATTTGGAATATACCCTCCTTGAAGCGCAGGTTAAAACCAACGATGCTAATTCAAAAATTGCCGAACTCGACTCATTACAACTACTCTACACACCCGAAACGCAGAGAAAAATAAAATCACTTGAATTAGAAAAAGTCGCCATCGAAAAGCGACGTTACAAAAAAAAACTGAAAGCCATTCAGATTATTCAGCAATCGGAGATCAGAAAAATGGAATTAGAAATCCGGCAATTCTCCAACCGCATCGAATCCATCAAAACCATTCTTGAATCCCTTATTCTTCGCGCACCTCAAAAAGGATTGGTTATGATATCCACCAATCCGCTTACCGGACAAAAATTTAAAGTAGGAGATCCTATTTGGGGAGGAATGTCTATCGCTTTTATTCCGGACATGGCACAAATGAAAGTAAAAATTTTAGCTCCTGAAGCTGATTTCAAATACATTAGCGTGAATGATTCGGTAAATTATTTATTCGACGCGCTTCCCGGAAATTTTGCTTATGGTAAGATATTGAAGAAAACGCCTGTAGGACAACCCTATAAACAAGGTTCCAATGTAAAATACTTTGAAATAGAAGCTTCTGTTGATAGTACGGAAAACATGCCCGAACCAGGATTTACAGCCAATTGCCGCGTATATTTAAAGCAGCTGAAAGACACGATTGTCGTTCCTCAAATATCCGTATTCGACGAAGATTCCATCAAAGTTGTTTATGTCAAGCTTAATAAAGGAAATGGATTTGAAAAAAGACAAGTCATTCCAGGTATTTCTTCTTCGAAGGAAACGGTCATTACCAAGGGATTGAAAGCTAAGGAAAACATCGCTTTATCCAAGCCGCCGGCTTCTCTCATCAAAGAAAGTGTTCTTCTAATTAACGATTCGCTTAGCAATATCGTAATTCCGCAAGAAAAGCCCGATTCGAGCAAGCAAAAAGAAATTCCGGGCGATTAACTAATTCGAAGTAAAAAAGCTATTTATAGAAATCTTGTAAATCCCGTCTAATAAAATTAAATATATCATGAAACACTATTGTGTAAGTAAAATCTTCGTATTCACCTTATGTTTCGCAATATTTGCTTTTCTTTTTTCTTGTCAAAAAAAAGAAAGTCAGCAAGTACCAACAGCAAAAGCAATCAAAGGAACTTTTTACATCGACATGCACGAAGAAGGTGAAATTGAAGCGATCAATTCAATCAATATTTCATCGCCTTCTATTTCGTGGAGATATGGAAATTTGAAAATCACCCAATTAGTAAAAGACGGGCAAGAAGTTAATGCCGGCGACACGCTGATCACTTTCGACCAATCGGAAGTACAAAAAGGCATTGTTGATGCCGAAGGCAGATTGGAAATAAGCCGTGCGGAATTGGAGCGTATGTTAGCGGAACAGGAATCCACTCTCGAAGAGTTGAACGCAGACTATGAAATAGCTCGTATTTCGCACGAAATATCTAAAATCAGTTTAGATGCCGCCGGACACGAATCGGAAATAAAAAAGAAAGAAATACAACTGAATCTCGACAGAGCCGGCATTGCCTTGGATAGAGCCAAAGAACAAATAGAAAACCGGAAAAAGATTCAATTGGAAGAATTAAAGCAGAAAAATCTTTCCATCGAGCAAGACAAAGCCCGGTTAAATGAAGCATACGAAACTCTAAACAAACTCTACGTAGTTACTCCCTCTCCCGGAATTTCCATTATCAGCCACAATTGGAGCAGCGGAAATAAATTTCAGATAGGCGATCAATGCTGGTCAGGTTTCCCCATTATTCAACTGCCTGATTTATCAAAATTAAAAGCAACCATACACATCAACGAAGTAGATATTGCCAAAATTGTGAAAGGACTAAAAGTAGAAATTAAGCCCGATGCCTTTTCCGACAGCACTTTTGCTGGTCATGTCAACTCAATTGCCAATTTGGCTGTCAATAAAAGAGACTCAAAAATAAAGGTATTTCCTGTTGAAGTTCTTTTGGATAAAAGCGACAAAAACCTGCTTCCAGGACTTACTGTCAGTTGTCGTGTCATAATAGACGAAATAAAAGACGTGGTTTATATTCCTGTTGACGCTGTAAAATCAGAAGGAGATAAAAATTACGTTTTCAAACAATCGGGCGATAAGTTCAATAAAGTAGAAGTAGAAACCGGTGAAAGTAATACGGACTACATTGTTATCAAAAAAGGACTGAACGAAGGCGATAAAGTAGCTTTAGCCGATCCATTAATCGAAATGGAAAAAGACAAAAAGAAAGAAAAGGACAGCAAAATTGAATAAATAAAAATGATGAAGAGCCATGAAAAAGCCAATTCAATTTAAACTAATGAAAAAAAGCCTGTATTCATCGATTTTATTTCTTTTCTGCGCCGTGCTTTGCCTATCCTGCTCCGCTTCGGAAGAAAAGAAAGAAAAAGAAGATTCCAGAGGCGAATCGATTGTCGAAACGGGAGAAATAGCCGCCATCAACACCAAATCCTTTGTTATGCCGCGCGTTGGACGTTATTGGTACGAAATGCGGGTAATCGGCATTCTCGATCACGGAACAATCGTTGAAGAGGGAGATTCGATCATACAACTCGATGCTACGGAAATAAAGAAATTTATTATCGACAGAGAAACAAGTCTTGAAAATGAACAAGCGAGCCTCGAAAAAATGAAAGTGGATCATGAAAATACACTTAACGATATGGAATCGAGGATAAAAAATGAAATAGCATCTTTCAATCTGAAAAAAATTGAAGTAGAATCCGCCCGTTTCGAATCGGAACGATACCGCAAAATAAAAGGACTCGAATTTGAGCAAGCAAAAATCAACCTTGCCAAAGAGAAGAAAAAAATGGAGCTGAATAAAATCATTATCCGAAACAACATGAAGATTCAACAAATACGAATTCAACAAATAGAATCGGAAGTTAAAAACGGCTACGACATTCTGCCTCAACTTACCTTGCGAACGCCTATTTCGGGAGTGTTTCAAATAGCTCATAACCGCAGAACAAATACTTTGGTAAAGGTTGGCGACAATATTTATACAGGAAATAATCTGGCAAATGTTCCCGAATTGAAAATCATGAAAGTAAATACGCAAATTAACGAAAATGATTTCCTTAAAATAAAAAGCGGAGATAAAGTTGCCGTTCGTCTCGATGCTTTACCCAAAGTAGTTTTTGACGGTGAAATCGCCTATATTGGAAAACTTTGCCATCTGAAAGACAGCAAATCGCGTCAAAAAGTCTTCGATGTTGAGGTGCGTATGTTGAAGCACGATGAGAGATTAAAACCGGGAATGACAGTTAGTTGTGAATTTTTAAGAGATAAATAATTATGCACTACAAAGAAAGTATACAATTAGCCGTCAGCGGTCTGATCGAACATAAATTTCGTTCTTTTCTGACCATGTTGGGAATTATCTTCGGAGTTGCTTCGGTAATTACCATGCTATCCATAGGAGAAGGAGCCAAACGAGAAGCCATCGCCAAGTATCAGGATTTGGGTGTGAATAATATTATAGTTCGGGAAAAAAAGCTTTCGGATGAAGAATTGGAAGAAGTCAGAGCAAAATTTTCTCAAGGTTTATCCATTCAGGATGCACAAGTGATACGCGAAATTGTTCCGGGAATTACGAAGGTATCTTCGCAAGCCGAGTTGAATACCGATGTGAGATACAGCGATAAAACAAATAAATCGACGATTATCGGTGTTTCTCCCGAATTTCTGCAAATGATGAATTACAAAACGAAAAAAGGAGAATTTATCAACAGCAAACATTACGATTCGCGTTTGAAAGTCTGCGTTATAGGTGCTGGCGTTGCCGGAAGTCTTTTTCAACAAGAAGATCCGATCGGTAAAATGATTAAAATAGAAGACCAATGGATGGAGGTGGTCGGAGTACTTGAATCGAAAACGCTTTTCACCGAAACTGTCGGCGAATTGGCTGCAAGAGATTTGAATACAGATATTTACATTCCATTATCTACTTTTTTGAATCGCTTCACACGTAAAAATCTCTTGGAAAGCGAAATTCAACAAATAACCGTACAAGTGGAAAACTCCAATCGTCTCTTCGAAACTTCTCGTGTAATCAACGAAATACTGAAAAGACATCATTACAACAACGAAGATTATAATATTGTAATCCCCTTCGAACTCCTTAAGCAAGAGGAAAAAGAAAGACAGATCTACAATTTTCTTTTAGGCGCGATTGCCGCCATATCACTTATTGTCGGTGGAATCGGGATTATGAACATTATGTTGGCAACCGTTATGGAACGTACACGAGAAATCGGCATACGCAGAGCCATCGGAGCGCGAAAAGCCGATATTATGCGTCAGTTCGTAAGCGAAGCAGTTGCAATAAGCATCACTGGAGGTATTATCGGAGTAGTATTGGGGATTACTCTATCTTTATCAGTCTCGCTCTTTACCGACGTAAAAACGCATATTGTACTCTATTCCATCATTCTTGCCTTCGCTTTTTCAGTGATTGTGGGTATCAGTTTCGGTTATCTGCCCGCTAAAAAAGCAGCGAATCTAAAACCGGTGGACTCTATCAGATACGAATAATTAAATTGAAAAGATATTATGCTTATCGAAATAACAAATCTGACAAAAAATTATGCCATAGGCGATATGGAAATTCCTGCTTTGCAGAATATCAATCTGCAAATACAGAAGAATGAATATCTTTCAATTATGGGACCTTCCGGTTCGGGAAAATCGACTTTGATGAATATTCTTGGTTGTTTGGATACTCCGTCTTCCGGTCAGTATTTTTTTAATGGTGTGGATGTCAGTCAACTTGACGACGATGCGCTTTCGGCAATGAGAAATAAAGAAATCGGATTTATCTTTCAGAATTTCAATTTGCTGCCTCGGCTCAATGGCTTACAAAATGTAGAACTTCCCTTGATTTATTCGGGAATTCCGGCAAACGAAAGAAGAGAACGAGCTTTAGATGCATTAAGACGAGTAGGTTTATCCGACCGTATTAATCACAAACCCAGCGAACTAAGCGGCGGACAGCGTCAGCGGGTGGTGATCGCCCGCGCGCTCGCGGTGGAGCCCAAGGTGCTG
>DAIOHI010000056.1:0-777 GCA_036744815.1 Paludibacteraceae bacterium | reverse complement strand
CGGTGCATTGGATTCGAAAACAGGAGAAGACATCATGCGATTATTCAAAGAACTACACGAAGAAGGAAACACGATTATCCTGATTACACACGAACAGGAAGTTGCCGATTATGCCGATAGAAACATCTATATCAAAGACGGAATGATTCATTCGGATAAAATAGCTGAGAATAAAAAAAAATGAAAATCTAAATACTTTTGAGAGAAAATTTGAACGTATGAAAAAAATAATTTTGGCATCTATAGTATTAATCACTTGTTTGGGAAGTATTAAGGCGCAAGAGCAGGAAGCATATATTTTGACTTTGGAAGAAAGTATTGCTGTAGCAAAAAAACAAAGCTATACAATGATGAATCTCAAAGAAAACTTGAAGATAGCGGAATACAATCTAAAATGGGCTACCAGTCGATTGAAAACCAAAATTAACATGGAGCTTGGCTTGCCCGATTACGAGGAAACTTTAAAACAATGGGAGGATAGTTTGGGTATTTCATATTTCTCCTCAAGGCTCTTAAATATTAATAGTGGGCTCACAATAAAACAACCATTGCCAACGGATGGTGAAATTTTTATCAGAGCGGGAGCCGGAACTATCGATGATTTAAATAAGAATCTTCGTTCCTCTACCTTGAATACACGCATTGGTTTCACACAGCCAATTGATATTATTTACGGTTATAGTTCCATGAGAACGTCATTAAAAAAGGCTGAGTTGAATTACGAACATTCAAATAAATCTTTAAAAAGAGCCGAATTAAAACTCGTTTATGATGTCA
>DAIOHI010000055.1:0-10731 GCA_036744815.1 Paludibacteraceae bacterium | reverse complement strand
GGACAATCCAATAAATAACAAGAAAAATGGGACAACCGACTACCAAAAGTAAGGCGATCAGAAGTAATATTGATTTCTCGGGTGAAAGCATAAACCAATCGGCAGTAAATGGTGGGAAAAATCCATGAACAAGTGCCGGATTAAATATCAACAAAACAAGTGCCGCGATCAAACTTGCTATAATTACAAATCCGACAAAAGAAAAAACAGCTGCAAAAAAACCGCCAAAAATTTTCAGTATCGTAACGAAAATTTTCACCAATCGATCACCAATACTTTTTGTGGATTGTTTAAAGTTTTCACTTTCCACATAGTTTTTAAAATTATTGAATTCCGACTTTATATTCTCCACGGTAACCTCTTCTCCCTGCATTTCGAGGCGTTGCGAAGCGGTGCGCGCTTGAGGTGCAATTATCCACAATAAAATATAAGTGATAGCGATAAACCATCCTCCGCCCAATGCCGAAAGGAGAAAAAAAGCAATTACCATAATGACACGCATCACCGTTACATCCATATTGAAATAAGCGGCAAGACCGCCTCCTATTCCTCCCAGAATGGCATTTTCGGGATCACGATAAAAGCGACGCGAAGTTTTATCTTTTTTCTTCGACGCTTCGGCTTCGACGTTTCCTTCGCTTGAATCAGCTTCGGCATCGCCATCAACAAACTGACTCGGATTGCCAAGTATGCTCATTATTTCCTGCACATCGGCTAAATTAACCACATGTTTGCTTTTATTAAGCCGCTCGCTGAACAATTCCGCAATACGCCCTTCGATATCATTCATGATCTCATCTTTTTCCGGATCGGAAGCAAAATGAGAACTAATGTCGTCTAAATACTTTTGAAGCAGGTCGTAAGCATCATCGTCGATGGTGAAAACGATGTTGTTTAAATTGATGGTTATTGTTTTTTTCATAATAAAATAGCCATTAAGTCACTTAAAAATAGAGCTTTTAAAATTGGAATTGCTTTTAATTAGTTGTTATATTGTGTCTGTTCTAAAATTTCGTTTACCGAGGATTCAGGGAGTTTTTATTTTGTTCAACGACTCGATTATTTCCTTCCATGCTTTTTCGAGTTCTAACAAAACTTCTTCGCCTTTTTGAGTCATTTCGTAATACTTTCGGGGAGGTCCCAAGCTTGATTCTTCCCAACGATAATCGAGTAATTCCGCGTTTTTCAGCCGAGTCAGCAAGGGATACAAAGTTCCCTCGACTACTATCAACTTCGCTTCCTTAAGCTCTGCGATAATATCCGATGCATAGGCAGGCTTTTTTTTCAGAATAAGTAGAATAAAATATTCCAAAAAACCTTTCCGCATTTGGGACTTAATATTGTCAACCTTCATGTTTTAAATAAAATGTTTTGCTGGTTTAATAGGGACGTCCAATAAATAAATTATTTATTCGCAAATTTATCTACGCTGATTTTCAATTCACTAATAATACGTTTTCGATATCAATACAGAAATTTTATGTATTGATTGTTCGTGTTAATTCGTGTAATTTGTGGACTTATAGGACATCCTCATTATCTGTTATAAATTTCCAAAATCATGCTTCGAAAAACATATTCGTACTTAGATTGCGTTTTTTCGGAAAGCACTTGAGCTAAATTGTTTTTTGCTTGAAATAATTCGTATTGAGTAGCTCGTCCGGCATCATATTTCTGACTGGCAAAGCGAAAAGCTTCTTGAGCTGATTTCTCCGATTTTTCGGCGGCTTCCCAGCGCACTTGTGCCGCCAAGGCAGTTTGATAAACCTGTTGTATCGTTTTTCGAAGCGCGATCTTAGTATTTTCCATTTCTAGTTTACTATTTTCCACTTCGAGCTGAGCCGAGCGAACTCTATTTTTGTTTTCAAATTTATTGAAAATTGGTACGCTAAGAGTGAGCCCTACGCTACTTCCTAAGTTATTAGATAGTTGTTTGTCGAAAGAGTTATTCGTTTTAGTGGCAGAACTATAAAAATAATCCGTACCGATGCTTGCTCCGAAAGTCAAGGTCGGATAATAAGCCGATCGAGCGATATCAACATTTTTTTCCGAACTTTCGAGTTTGTATTCCGAACTCTTTACTTCGGGACGGTTTGTCAGTGCGTTGCCATAAACCGATTCGGGCGATAACAGACTCAATTCCGCATTCATCAGATGTTGCGGAACCACCACATCCATATTTTTGAAATCTTCCAATTCTAATATCTGTGCTAAATCGAGCAGAGATAGTTTCAACGCATTATCGGCTTGTATCCGGCTCAATTCTTCTTTAGCCTCTTGTGCTTGCAATTCGTAAAGTTCGCCTTCAGCCATACGTCCGCTTTCGACCATTGCTTTGCGTTGTTTAATACTTTCATGCGTCAACACCAACTGTTCTTCTGATAGTTGCAGCAATTCTTTATTCATCAATACTTGCAAAAAAGCCGTAGAAACACTTAGCACGATATCTTCTTTCATCTTCTTCAAATCGGCTTCTGAAGCATACATATCAGCCTTTTTTGCGTCAATATTATATTTCATCCGCAAACCGTCGAATAGCGTTATGCCGGACGATACTCTGAATGAAGTATTTCTTGAATTAGTGTTTTCCGTTTGGTTATAACCAACTTCCGTGCGTCCGAAACCAAAGCTTTGCCCCACGGTCGCATTAAGGTTTGGCAATAAATCCTGACGAGCCTGCTCGTAAGCAATCTCACGCGCTTCCTTTGCTAAATTTTGCTGCTTTACATTCCGGTTATTTTCCAAAGCCGTGTCAATGCATCGTTCCAAAGTCCAAGCTTCCTGCGCATTGGCTAACAAAGGCAGAAAAAATAAAAGAAACAGCCCCGCCAACCTCTCCAAAGGAAAGGCTTTTGAATATAATCTTATCTTTTTTATATACAGTTTCATTATTCTTGATTAATTTAAGTTTACATATCCTCTTTCTCCCCTCTATCGGAGGAGCTGGGGGAGGCTTTTATTTCTTATTCTCCTCTACTTTTTCCGCACCTCGGATTTTATCCGTCAGACTCAGTCCTGATTTTATTTCTATTTTAATTCCATCCGAAAGTCCTATTTTTACTTGTTTTCTTTCAAAGGCTTGAGGCTCTTCGGTTTTCAATATATAGACAAAGGAAGAATCGTTACTAAACTCAATGCTGCTTTCAGGAACTGTAAGCACACTGTCTCTTTTATCCAACAATATTTCAGCATTAGCACTATATCCCGCGCGGATATACAAGCTGTCGGGAACGGCTAAAGCAGCCTTCATTTCGAACATAATCGCGCCACTTTCTTCCACGCCTTTGGGAGAAACATATTCCAAAGATGCCGGTAGTTTCACCTCCTGTAAGGCTCCAATAGTGATGTCCATCGGCATTCCGGCTTTTACGCGACCAACTTCGGTTTCGTCGAGTTTACCGACAAAAAGCATGTCGTTCATATTAGCCACCGTGGCAATGGTTGTTCCGTCGTTAAAATTATTCGACTGAATGACCGAATTACCAACTTTTACAGGAATATCGAGAATGGTTCCGTTAATAGTAGAACGCACCAAAGTATTACTTGCCATCGATTTATCGCTCGAAACTCCGTCGCGTACCAAGCTTAGATTATCCTGAGCAGCTTTCAATTCTTCCAAGTTATTCTTATGTTGTAAATCGATTTTCTCGAAATTTTCTTTCGAAGTAACATTGTCGGAATACAGCTTTTTCTCACGATCGTAGTCTTTTTGTGATTGATCTAATGCTAATTGTGCCCGCTTCAATCGCGACTCGGCACTGCTGAGGCTGACCATATCGGGAATCACTTTAATTTTTGCAATGATATCACCGGCTTTCACTACATCGCCCGCTTCTTTCAGCACTTCGGAAATAATCCCCGACATTTGAGGCTTGATCAAAATCTCGTTGCGAGGCTCCACCTTCCCCGTTGCAACCGTGCGTTTTTCAACATTATCGCGCGTTACCGTCTCGATGTTATAGACCTTTACTTTAGGACGTGATTTTTGATACAAATACACAAAAGTAAGGATAACCAATCCGGCTAATAAAGCCCATAAAATGTACTTAAAAATCTTTTTCATATAACTATGTTTATTAATATACTGAAATTTACAATTACAAACTTAAAATAGATGCTATTCCTCCATACGCAAGGGAGATATTCCCTCGTATAAGCTATTCCTCTCTTATCGCTTCAATCGGTTTGATATGCATCGCTCTGCGCGCCGGCATGTATCCGGCAACGGTTCCGATGCCGAGTAAAGTAATTAGTGACGCCATTGCCAATCCGAAGCTAATCTGCGGATCTTTAAAAAACTGATCGCCCTGGCTTAATCCTATACCAACCATATACAATATCCCGACACCGACCATCAAACCCAAAATTCCGGCAATAATGGTCAACACAACACTTTCGCTCATTATCTGAACAATGATGTTTTGCGGAGTAGCTCCCAATGCGCGGCGAATTCCGATTTCTTTTGTTCGTTCGCGCACTGTAACGAGCATGATATTGCTGATGCCGATACCGCCTGCAATCAACGTCCCGATCCCTACAAAACCGATTAACCAGGTGATACCCAATCCCAAATAGTGAAACATATTGAATTGTTCTTCCATGTTCATGCTCCATACCGATTTTTCGTCGGTAGGCGAGATAGTATGCAATGTCCTAAGTTCTTCTTTTATTCGCTTTTCCAACAGGTTCACTTTTACGCCCGGTTTTGCTGTGGCGGCAATAAAATGAACCGTATTTCCCATATTGAATACTTGTTGCATGGTTGTAAAAGGCAATACAACGGCTTCTTCGCTTCGTCCTCCGATGGATATGCCCGAAGAACTCCGAGCAACTCCTATTATTTGAAAATAAATTCCGTTTACACGAATGCTTTGTCCGATTGGAGCATTTCCTTTACCTATCATTTCTTCGTAAACACGTTCGCCGATAACACAGACTTTACGTTTTTCCAAAATATCAATATCATTAATATAGCGTCCGTAAATCAGTTTATTTTCCTCAATCCTGTTGTAACTTGGATAATTCCCTTTGATGCTATAGCTGCCTGATTTATCGCCTCTAACTACATTATTTGTCGATCTTCCTCCAAAAAGAACAGGTGCAATATGTTCCAACTCTGTTACTTTTTGTTGTAAAATGGGAATATCTTCATTTACAATATTCCACCATCTGCCCTTGCGAAATCCTTTATAAGCTTCGGATGTTGTGCTTGACTGAATGAAGCAGGAATTCGTCGCAAAACCTTCCACTTGAGACATAATTCCATTTTGCAACGCCGAACCCGAACCAACCATAATGACAATCATAAACATCCCCCAAAATACTCCGAAAGCAGTAAGAACGCTTCTCGATTTATTTTTGGTAATTGTTATCCAAATTTCCTGCCACCAATCCAAATCGAAGATGGGAAGAGATGTCAGCATATCCAGTATCTTCGAGGAAGATGCTTCGGAATGTTCCGAACTGTTTTCTATTGTATTATTTTTCATTTTTCAATTTAGTAGATAGACAGATTATTCTTCTCTCATGGCTTCTATCGGTTTTATGCGAACAGCTCTTCGGGCAGGCATATAACCGGCTATAACTCCGGAAATTATCAGAATAATCGTCGATACAAAAACGTAGCTCAGTTCAACTGTAGGATTCTTAAACATTGTCATATCAGATTCAGCTTGTGCTGCAGATTGCTCCATAAAGAAATTCAACGCTTCGGTTATACCTATTCCGAGCACCATTCCGATATATCCGAAAATAGCGGTAATAATTATTGCTTCGATAATAACCGTACGTAATATTGATGCCGGAGGTGCACCAAGTGCTTTACGAATACCGAATTCGCGCGTACGTTCTTTTACCGACACCAACATGATATTGCTAATACCCACTACTCCGGCAAGCAAAGTAAGAATGCCGATAATCATCAGAAAAATATTGATGCCGCTGAAAATTTTCATTGTTTCGAGATAGTCGCGTTGCGAATTCCAAATCCACAATCCACTGGGATCTTTTGCATCAAAATACATACTTTGTCCCATAGTTGCTTTCAGGCGATCGTTAAATTCTTCGTTGGCTTTTTCAGTTTCCAAACCTTCGACCGTAAATGCGATGCTATAAAATTTCTTGTTCGGATTGTAAATCATTTGTGCCGTAGAAAAAGGAATGTAAGCGCTTCCGTCGCCCCATCTGTTCTTCTTTGTGTTAATTCCTATTACGCGAAACATAACCGAACCGACTTTTACATATTCGCCTAATGCGGATTTACCTTTGAAAAGCACTTCTTCTATACGTTTATCAAGAATAATAACTTTACTGTTGTTCTGAATATCAAGCTGATTAACAAAGCGTCCGCCACCCGGCTCGAATCTGAGATTAAAAATCTGAGCGTATGTGGGCTGCGCACCAATCACCTCATAGTTTCCGTATTCATTTCCATAAGTGATTGTCTGATTTTTCTCGATTAATCCGGTTTGAATCTGCGCTTCGGCAACATCATCTTTTACTGTATGTAACTCTTTTTCGGTGAAGGAAAGCGAACGATCGGTTTTTAGCCCTTTATAAGGAATCGTAGTTCTTCCGGGCCACATTTGCACCGTATTGGTAGCACGATCGCTAAAGTTGCTCGTCACTCCATTTTTCAAACCGTTTCCGGCTCCCAACAGAATGATCAGAATAAATATTCCCCACGAAACAGATAATCCCGTCAGTACTGTACGGAGCTTATTTTGTTTTATCGACGAAAATATTTCTTGTGCGGTATCGAATCCGAGCATTGTTTGTAAACTGTTTTGAATTATTTTCTATTTTCTTCTATTCTTTCAATGAAACCATCCTTAAGCCTAATGATACGGTTTGTTTCGTCTGCAACGGATTGTTCGTGAGTAACAATTATTGTCGTAATACCCGTGTCATTCAGATCTTTCAATACCTGCATCACTTCAACAGTTGTTTTGCTATCCAAGGCTCCCGTAGGCTCATCGGCAAGCAATATCTTCGGATTCGAAATAATAGCGCGGGCAATAGCAACACGCTGTTTCTGACCTCCCGAAAGCTCGTTGGGCATGTGATGCGCCCAATCTTTTAGTCCCATTCGGTCAAGATAATCCAAGGCTATTTCATTACGTTTTCGGCGATTTACCCCTTTATAATACAAAGGTAAAGCTACATTCTCCAGCGCATTTTTAAAGTTGATCAGATTGAAAGATTGAAAAACGAAGCCGATCATTTCGTTACGATAAAATGCCGCTTGTTTCTCCGACAAATCCTTAATCAATGTGTTGTTCAAAAGATATTCGCCCGTATCATAGTTATCCAAAATCCCCAAGATATTCAACAAAGTAGATTTTCCCGAGCCCGAAGCTCCCATGATAGAAACATATTCACCTGTTCTTATCTCAAGATCAATCCCCTTCAATACATGAAGCGAAGTGGCTTCAGTATAATAGGTTTTGTTAATGTTGCGAAGTGTAATCATTTATATATAATGTATCCGTTTTAGAATCACAATCAAATAAAAATCAGTTGATTGACGTTGAATTGTTTCTTTTATAGCATTCGAATTAATCAATCGCATTTTTTTTGATGCTGCAAATGTATAATAAAATATAGTACCATGCAATACATAGTACTATATTTTTATTTAAATCAAGTATAAAATTCCATCTAATCTTTTAATTATTAAACGTTACAGACGTAAAAGCATTACACGCTGTTAGCATATTTTAACTATACCCTATAAAAAAGCGCAACGAATATTCTCCGTTGCGCTTATATAAATCTCAAAAACCAACAATTTACACTGCTAACTATTTGACTTGCATGTAGATTACTTGATTCATAGCTTCAATGCTTTATCGAAGCGGCTGTCCAAACAAACGCTGACATCTGTTGTCATAAATTTTCCATTATAAAACAAACTGAATATCGTTGCCGGACTTGGGGCGGATTGCGCTTGCTGCATCGTTTCCAATTTAACGATTTTCAATGGAAGCTTTCGATTTTGCGCTGTTTTTGGTAATTCTGTATTTATATAGTATTCAGTAAATGGGCATCTGTTCGAATAATAAACGGTAATGCCTTCTTTGTTTTCGCACTCACCCGACAAAACACAATTTTTAAACTTGGGGTTTTCCGCATTCGGTTTAAACTTTAAAATCAATAGGCTGAAACCAGAAGAGAGTTGCTCGCAATCCTCAAATCCTTGACGCAACAGCCATTTTGTGTCGCTCATAAAATGGAATTTTTTCGTTCCCACAACGGTCACCAATCCATCTTTTCCTTGCTGTTTAGCATCGTCGATAGCTGATTGCAGCAAAGCTTTAGCATGTCCTTTTCCTTTGTACTGACCCGAAACCCAAAAGCAATTTATCATCAGATAATTCGGCGCTTCAACCGGAAGCCAGGCTTTCTCCGCCGGTCCATATTCGATAAAAACCTTAGCGCGCTCATCTAAACGTCGAAAAACATAGCCATTGTCAAATTCTTTTTTTAGCCAGTCTTTTTTTAATTGATAACTTTCGGCACATTTCTTATCAGAAAAAGCACAACAAATATGTTCATTATCAATATTTGAAGAATTCAATTGAATAAAGTTTGTTTTCATAGTTTGATATAGATTTATTTTTGACAAAAGCGGGGCTTGCGAATCTCAATTTACAAGCTCTAAGCTTCTGTTTTTACTACATACACTTGTCCTGTTTCATATTTCACAACAGTTACGGATTTTCCTTTTTCGATAAAGCCTTCTTCCGAAACAGCATCGAGAACTTTTTGTCCGATTTTTACTTTACCCGACGGGCGCAAGTCGGTAGAAGCAACTCCTTTGTCGCCTACGAATTGTTTTTCTTCCATCGAAACTCCAATATAACCGGATTCGTTGTCAAGCGATGCATCTAATGCCACTCGACGAAATAATCCTTTGTGTCCGATTTTGGAACTTAAATACAACACAGAGGCAAAACCTAAGCCCAAACCGACAGTAACCGTCAAAATGGCTTTACGAATAGCTCCGGTTTCTACCGGCTGAAAGTCGAAAACGACATTTCCTACTAAGCTAAGTACCAATCCGGCAACAACTAATACAATCCCCGAAATCCCAAAAACGCCAAATCCGGGGAAAGCAAAAAGCTCAATGACGATCAGGACGACGCCTATAATAAAGATCAGTATTTCCCAATTTGCCGCTAATCCATCTATATATAAAGGTAAGAAATACAAAATAGCTGCGGTTACCGCCACGCCAAGAGGAAAACCGACACCTGGCGTTTGCAATTCGAAGTAAATACCTCCGATAATCAGCATGATAAGAATTCCTTGAATTACGGAACTCATAAAAAAGCCTTTAATATTGTCCCATCCTGTCGGTTCGAAAGCAATTATTGTATAAGAATCGCAGTTGAGATGCTTCTCAATTACTTCATCCAAACTATTGGCAACTCCGTCGCAGTAGCCGTGCTTGACAGCTTCTTCTGTCGTGAATGTAAGCGTTTTGCCTTCTTCGCTTACTCCTTCGACCACGGTGCGTTCATCAACCATTGCTTCTGCAATTAAAGGATTGCGCTTCCAAACATAAGTTGTATCCGTTCCGTTTATAAGCGTATCTTTTCCTTGTGCTTCGGCTGTTGCTCGCATCGTTGCACGCATATAAGATTGATATTTATCGGGCATTTCTTCTCCGGTTTGATTTACAACCGTAGCGGCTCCGATCGTAGCACCGTTTCTCATGAAAATTTTATCGCAAGCTATCGAAATAAGTGCACCTGCCGAAGCAGCGTTGTTGTCGATAAACACATAAACAGGCAATTCGCTGTTTAATATATGTGTGCGTATCGAATCGGCATAGACAACTTCACCGCCATAAGTGTTCATGTGAAGCAAAATGGCATCGGCATTTTCCTCCTTTGCTTCGGCAAAACCTTTTTGTACATATATCCAAGTCGTACCGCCTATATCCTTTTTTAAATCGATAGTGAAAAAAGTTTTAGACAAAGGTGTTCCCCATGCGCCTAAAACGCATATAGAAAAAATCAATACTGTTATTGCACGCATATTATCCGTTTATGTTAAAATTAGAAATTCAAATATACACATAATTAAAAAATATCCCCTATCTTTGTATCGAAAATCTAGAACAAAATATTTTCGAAAGTGATCTTATAAATTTTATTATTCAGTATAGACAACTGACATTCATTTACTTATTGCTAATTAGAAAGTATTTTCAAAAAAATAACGTTTTAGATGAAGCATTTAAGTTCGGGCTTAACACAAAAACGGACTATTTAATTCATTAAAAGATTTTATTATGAAAAAAAACGTTCAATTTGAAAATGAGTTGGTAGCTTTGCAAAATAACATGCGTAATTTTGCGTTTTCATTAACACTTAATCACGAAGATGCAGAAGACCTGTTGCAGGACACTACACTGAAAGTCTTGGATAACCAAGATAAATTTACCGATAACATCAACTTCAAAGGTTGGGTTCTAACGATTATGAAGAATATCTTCATTAACAATTATCGTAAAATTGTCCGGAATCAAACCGTGATTGATAAAACGGAAGATTTACATCATCTGAATTTATCCCAAGATTCGGGTTTCGACAGTCCTGAAGGTTCTTACGCTGTAGGAGAAATAAACAACACAATCAGCTCTTTCCCAGATGAGTATCGTATTCCATTTACCATGCACGTTCAAGGTTACAAGTATGAAGAAATTGCTGAAACCATGAGCCT
>DAIOHI010000054.1:0-10749 GCA_036744815.1 Paludibacteraceae bacterium | reverse complement strand
AGAACACAATAGTTATTCCTTACTTTTTTTGTATGACACGAACACATAGTTGTCAATGCTTTTCGCATTAACCGACACACGATTAAGTAAAACAATTTGTTGTTTTACAGCTATGTGCAGCTCTTGTTTGCAGAAAAACAGTATAAAAGCTATTGTGTTCTATATGATTTCAAAATAGTTTTTATCTTCCTAACGCTTAATTTGGGTTAATCACGCCTAAACAAAAAGTTGTATTCATATCAAATAAAGAACTGTTTCTCTTTAGTTCTATATCTTTATAGACATATTCGATTGGATTTTACTTTGAAATAGAAAAATACTTTTATATCTTTGCTTCAGAAAACAAACAAAAATATTTAATATAAACTTAAAAATAAAACATTATGTCATCTATTATCAATTCTCAAGTACCTGAATTTAAAGTTCAAGCATTTCACAATGGTGAATTTAAAACCGTAACCGACAAAGACGTTTTGGGTAAATGGTCTATCTTTTTCTTTTATCCGGCAGATTTCACTTTCGTTTGCCCAACCGAATTGGTTGACATGGCTGAAAAGTACGATCAATTCAAAGCTTTAGGTGTTGAAGTATATTCGGTAAGTACCGACACTCATTTTACACACAAAGCTTGGCACGACACTTCGGATAGCATCAAGAAAATCGAATATCCGATGTTGGCAGATCACACCGGCGCATTGAGTCGTGCCTTTGGCGTATTGAGCGAAGAAGATTTCTTGGCTTACCGCGGAACTTTTGTTGCTAATCCGGAAGGATTTATCAAAGTTGTTGAAATCAACGACGGTCCTATCGGACGTAATGCCGACGAATTGTTCCGTAAAGTAGAAGCAGCACAATTCGTAGCATCTCACGACGGTGAAGTTTGTCCTGCAAAATGGAAAAAAGGTGATTCAACATTAAAACCCAGCATCGATTTAGTTGGTAAAATCTAAACAAACTAACGATACTACATACAAACTAACGAAAGCCCTGGGTAAGAAATAATTTTAATTACCGGGGCTTTTTTATTACTTACCGAACTCAATAACACAAAAACAATCATGCTTGACAATTCATTAATAGAACAATTAAAAAACATATTTGCTGACCTCAAAGCCGAATACACATTCGACATTTACGCATCGAAACAACACGAAAGCTACAACGAGCTCAACGAGTTTTTAAATGATGTGCTTACTTCTTCTTCTAAATTCTCATTGCGTCAGAACGATGGCGATTCCCTATATTTCTCCATCCTTAAAAATGGAAATGATACCGGAATCATTTTTCGTGGAATACCTAATGGGCACGAATTTACATCGCTTTTACTTGCCATTTTAAATAGCGATGGAAAAGGTAAAAATCTGCCTGATGAATTCATTCAAAACAGAGTAAAGTCCTTGAAAGGCAATATTCATCTGACAACTTACGTTTCGCTCACTTGCACAAATTGTCCTGATATTGTTCAGGCATTGAATGTGATGGCAATTCTAAATCCGAACATTAAACACGAAATGGTGGACGGAGCTTTGTTTCAAGACGAGGTTGACGCATTGAAATTACAAGGCGTTCCTGCGGTTTTTGCCGATGGCGAACTGCTTCATGTAGGAAGAGGTGAATTCGGAGAATTGCTTTCTAAATTAGAAGCGAAATACGGCATAGAAGAGCAAAATCTAGAAAAAACAGCAAAAACATTTGATGTCGTTGTCGTAGGAGGCGGACCTGCTGGTTCGGCAGCTGCAATTTACTCAGCACGTAAAGGACTAAGCGTAGCCGTGCTTGCCGAACGTATTGGCGGACAAGTGAAAGAAACCGTTGGCATCGAAAACCTGATTTCCGTTCCAAAAACAACAGGTGAAGTACTGGCTAACGATTTGAAACGCCACATGCAAGAATATTCGATTACATTATTGGAACATCGCACTGTTGAAAAAGTAGAGATTGATGGAAGCACTTATTATCGCGACCGGAGCCAAATGGCGCAAATTGAATATCCCCGGCGAATCCGAACACATCGGCAGAGGCGTGGCTTTCTGCCCGCATTGCGACGGACCATTTTATAAAGGCAAACATGTTGCCGTTGTTGGTGGAGGAAATTCGGGTATTGAAGCGGCTATTGATTTAGCAGGGATCTGCTCGAAAGTTACTGTTTTCGAATTTATGGATGAACTGAAAGCCGATAAAGTGTTGCAGGAAAAAGCAGCAAGCCTTTCTAATGTGGAAATTTTTGTCAGCTCACAAACCACTGAAGTTATCGGAAACGGAGAAAAAGTTGTTGGAATACGAGTAAAAGATCGTAAAACAAACGATGAACGCGTAGTTGATTTGGATGGAATTTTCGTACAAATCGGACTGGCTCCTAATAGCGATGTTTTCAAAAGCGTAGTTGCGACCAACCGTTTTGGTGAAATCGAAATCGACACGCACGGACGAACAAACATTCCCGGTATTTATGCAGCCGGTGATGTAACAACGGTTCCATACAAACAAATTATCATCTCAATGGGCGAAGGAGCAAAAGCTGCACTTTCTGCTTTCGACGACCGCATAAGAGGCATATTATAAAAGGTTATTAGTTTTTTGGAAAAAGAATTTGTGTTGTTTTTTGTTTAACTTACTTTATTTCATTTTCCAAAACTTGTGTTCGTTATTGTGAAATAACGAATAACAACAAATCAATTTTATAACAGCTGATAAAAACGTTAATAGGTTTTATCAGCTGTTTCTTTTTTAGTATTATTATTGTATATTTGTGACTGTTACCCACTTTCCGGAAAGCACCGGAAAGTTTTGATATTAACGCAATCTAATATACATATATGAATATTATAAAAACACAGTTGCTACTTTTAGCGTTTTTTCCCCTTTTACTCTTATCTCAAAACAAATCTTCAGTTGAAATTTATTACGGAAACGGCTCTTTTGAAGGACGAATTGTCGATTTGAGCAACCGTAATCTCAGTAAACTACCTGCGTTCAATTCACAAGTCGAAGTGTTAATTCTCGACAATAATAATATCACGGAGCTTCCCGAATGGCTGATGACGCTTCCCAATCTGCGCTCTTTATCCATTAGAAACAACAATCTTAATGATGTTGATATACTGGGATTTTGCGAAAAATTGGAAGAATTATATTTATCGAACAATCCGAATTTATTCGATTTACCAAGCTTCTCGCGTTGCAAAAAACTTCAGATAATAGATGTTACCGATACCAAAATAAACGATCTTCCGATCAACATAAGAGGAATGGAAAATATAGCTTATTTTAAATACAGCAAAATAAAATAGCATGAATACAAAAATGCGATTCGGCATAGTTGGCACAAATAGAATTACAGATAAAATTATCGAAGCCGGAAGTCTTGATCCGCGTTTCGAAGTTACGGCAGTGTATTCACGTACACAAGAGGGTGCTGAAATTTTCGCCTCGAAACACAAAATTCCAAATACATTTACCTCTTTAGAAAAAATGGCTTCAAGTCCTTTGATTGATGCCGTTTATATCGCTTCGCCTAACTCATTGCACGCATCGCAAAGTATTCTTTTTATGGAACATGGCAAACATGTGTTGTGCGAGAAACCATTGGCTTCGAATGCGCGTGAGGCGAGAGAAATGATTGCTGCCTCCCGTAAAAACAAGGTTACATTGATGGAAGCGATGAAACCTACGCTGACTCCTAATTTCAAAACAATGATGCAATCGCTGAAAGAAATAGGGAAAGTTCGTCACTACTTTGCTGCTTATTGTCAATATTCATCACGCTATGACGATTTGAAAAAGGGAATCGTGCAAAATGCCTTCAAACCCGAATTATCTAACGGAGCAAGCGTGGATATCGGTATTTATACTATTTATCCGATGGTTGTTTTATTCGGTAAACCAAATAAAATTTGTGCGACGGGAATAAAATTATCTACCGGAGTTGATGGACAAGCGTCTGTGAACTTCGAATACGACAACATGACAGCAACGGTAATCTACTCGAAAATAGCAGACTCTAATCTTCCTACAGAAATTCAAGGCGAAGATGGAATGATCATTTCCGAACGGATTAATATTATGAATAATATCAAATTGCGACACAGAGATGGAAAAGAATTTAAAATCAGCAAAACTCAAGTGAATGAGTATTATTATGAAATAGCCGAATTTATTAATTTAGCTATATCCGGCAAGCAAGAATCGGAAATAAACAGTCACGAAAACTCATTAATAAGCATTGAGATAATCGACGAAATACGCAAACAACTTGGCGTTATCTATCCTGCTGATAGATGATTATTTCAAATTAATTGAAAAATTACGATTTAACAATTGCATGAATTTAAAAATTGATTACTTTTGTTAGCTGCCATCTTGTTTTTTCAAAAACAAAAGAAATTGACATCTACATATTGCAAACAACAAATATAGTTAACAATCATACAAATTAACAATTAATATAAACCAAATCAAAAAACCATGAGTAATGTTGATATGGTAAAAACAGACATTCTGATAGTTGGCGGTGGTCCTTCGGGCTTGGCAACATCAATTCGATTGGCTGATTTACTAAAAGAAAAAGGATTGAATAAAAGAATCCTGCTGATTGAAAAAGGCAGTTCAATAGGCGCTCATATCGTGTCAGGTGCTGTTTTGAAAGCCGAAGTTTTCAGCAAATTATTACCTGATGTCGAAATCAGCGAAATCCCTCTCAATTCGAAAGTAGCGAAAGACAGCATGCTTTTGTTAAGTAAAAAGGGCTCGATTAAAGTTCCTTTTCATCCGCCCTACATGAGCAACAAAGGCAATTACACCGCATCGCTGGCTGAAGTTTGCCGCTTTTTGGCAAAAAAAGCCGAAGAAAAAGGCGTTGAAATCTACAGCGGATTTTCGGTAAGCGAATTGCTTTATGACAAATCAGGTAAAGTTATCGGTGCAAAAACAATTGATACCGGCATCGACCATCACGGAAAAAAGCTCGAAAATTTTCAAGCCGGAACAAGCATCGAAGCAAGTTTAACTATTTTAGCCGAAGGCACGAGAGGAAGTTTAGCTAAAGAATTGATCAATAAGTTCGATCTCCAAAAAGGGAGAAATCCGCAAATGTATTCGCTGGGTTGCAAAGAATTGTGGAGCATTCCCGAAGGTAATATCGCTCCGGGTGAAGTGTATCACACTATGGGTTATCCCCTCAATATGAGAGAATTTGGCGGTGGATTTATTTACGGTTTGACTGAAAATAGAGTAGCACTTGGTATCGTGGTTGGACTCGATTATCCCGACCCGACTTTCGATACACATAATGCTTTTCAGATATGGAAAACGCATCCTGCCGTTCAGAAGTTTTTGAAAGGCGGTCGATTGCTCGAATACGGTGCAAAAACGCTTCCCGAAGGAGGTTATTATTCCTTACCGAAACTTTATGTTGATAATGCTTTGCTTGTTGGCGACAGCGCAGGATTCTTATCGATGCCTGCTCTGAAAGGTATTCATTTGGCAATTCATTCGGGAATGAAAGCGGCAGAAACAGCAGCTTTAGCATTAGAAAAGAATGATTTCTCAGAAAAAACTCTTCAACATTACGAGACTGTTGTTCAAGATAAAAACAGTATTTTCCATAAAGAACTTTATCCTGTCCGCAACTTCCGTCAAGGTTTTGCACGAGGAATGTTTGCCGGAGTATTTCATTTTGGAACGCAAATTATTACTTGCGGAGCCGGTTTTTGCGGAAAACTGAAAGTACATTCTGACAGCGAAGCAACAAAAAAACTGAGCGAATTTAAAGGTAAAACATTTAAACAACGCTTCGGAGAGAAATTGGAATTCGACAAAGTTATCACTTTCGATAAAGTTACCGATGTGTACTATTCCGGTGTGAACCACGATGAAGAACAAATTCCTCATTTGCATATAAATAATCCTGAAACATTCGATTCTGTAAATATCAAAGAATACGGCGCTCCTTGTCAGTACTATTGTTCGGCGGAAGTGTACGAAATTCATACTGATAAAAACGGCAAGAAAGAATTGCGTATTCACGCAGAAAATTGTCTGCATTGCAAAACCTGCGATATAAAAGAGCCTGTTGACGGAATTACGTGGAAAGTTCCCAACGGTGGAAACGGAGCGGATTATAAATACATGTAAAGGTAAAGTTTCAAGATTTCTAATTTCAAGATTTCAAAATTATGGCGACAATACAACAATTCGAAGACTTAGAAATATGGAAATCGGCAAGATTACTTTGTAAAGATATTAGAAACATAACAGGAAAAGGCGATTTCTCGAAAGATTTTCGTTTCAAAAGCCAAATTGAAGCTGCTTCAGGATCAGTTATGGACAACATAGCAGAAGGTTTTGAAAGAGACGGAAATAAAGAATTTGTTCAGTTCCTAACTATTTCAAAAGGTTCTTGCGGCGAAATTAGAAGTCAGCTTTACAGAGCATTAGATTACAACTATATTTTAGAAGCCGAGTTCAACGAACTAAAAAACAAAGCGCTTTTCCTTTCGCAATCGATTGGCAATTTTATAAAGTATCTGAAAAACTCGGAAATTAGAGGAAATAGATTCAAGTAAGTTTCAAGGTATATTGAAAGCAATTTTGAAATCTTGAAATTAGAAATCTTGGAACTACTACACTCAGAACAATTAAATTTAACAGAACATGGTTATTATAAGTTTGATAAAACAAGTGCCGCTTCCCAGTGAAATGCGTATGGGGGAGGATGGCTTGATGGATCGTACAAAAGCGAAATCCATTATTAATATTGATTGTCAGTTTGGGCTTGAAGCCGGATTGCAACTCAAAAAAGAATATCCCGATGCCAAAATGATTGTTTGTTCGATGGGACCTCCGTCTTTCGAACCGGCTTTGCGCACCGCTCTCTCGATGGGCTACGACGAAGCTTATCTTCTTTCCGACCGCAAGTTGGGCGGCAGCGATACTTACGCCACCGGACTGGCTATCGCCACGATGTTGAAACATCTCGGTTTTTCGAAAGACAGCAAAGAGCCTTTCGTTATTTTTGCCGGACGTCAAACGAGCGACGGCGACACGGCGCACGTTCCTTCGCAGGTTGCCGAAAATTTGGGAATTCCGCAAGCTACTTTTGTGGAGCGCATAGAGGCTGATAAAAAAGGCAACGTGGTAGCAAAACGAATTATCGAAGGCGGTTATCAGATGATGCAGCTTCCGATGCCTTGCGCCATTTCGCTTACTCCAACGGGTATTTCACCCCGCAAACCATCACTTTCGGGAGCAATAAAAGCGCGTAACGCGAAAATTACCGTTTTCGGAATTGACGATATTGGTTTGGGAACAGAGAAAATAGGTTTGAGCGGTTCGCCTACAATTGTAGCTGCCGTTGCAAATATCGTGAGCGAGCGTCCGCCGGTGATGATGTCCGAGGGACAAAGCGAGAAAGACTTGGTGGATAGCATGATTGCTAATTTCAAAACGGGAGGAAACGTTCTCGAAAAGAAAGAAGAAAAAGAAAAAGTAGTTCGCGAAGCACCGGATTTCCCTGTTATTGATACACGTGAAGGAGCAAAAGGTATCCTTACCTGGGCAGAAGTTGTGAATGGCACAATCGGGCGTCCGTCCTTAGAATTGCTGACTCCCGCGCGGCATTTAGCCGACCAATTGGGCGGCGATACGAAAATATCGACCGTGCTTATCGGTAAAAATGTGAAATCATTGGCAAAAACACTTTACGAACATGGTTCTGACGAGGTGATATTGATTGAAGATGAGCGCTTGGAAGAATACCTTGTATTGCCGTTTTCTGACATATTTGCGCAAGTGATAAAGGAAAAAAATCCTGAAATTACGCTTTTTGCCGCTACTACCGCAGGGCGCGAATTAGCTCCTCGCATAGCAGTGAAAACCGGATGTGGCGTAACAGCCGACTGTACCGGATTGGAAATTGGCGAATACGTCAACCGCAAGGAAAAGACGATTATCCGCCCTATTTTACACTCGCGCCGTCCCACTTATGGCGAAAGTAAATTGGCAACCATTCTCGGTTTTGTGTATCCGCAAATATCTACCGCCCGTGCAGGAACTTTCGAAGTACCGAAGCGCGAAGAGGGTCGCGAAGGTCAATTAACGGAGTTCAAACCGAAATTTGCAGCAAGCGATTTCGTTGTAGAAATACTAAAAACCGTTCGTGGCGAAGGCGGCTTGCAAGGATTGTTCGATGCCGATGTAATCGTTGCCGGAGGGCGCGGGACAACGGGCGACGGACTGAAATTGGTACAACAACTTGCCGACGCATTGAAAGAAAAAGGCATCAAAGCCGAATGGGCTTGCAGCCGTGTGGTGGTTGATGAAGGCATTGCGGAATATGCGCGACAAATTGGTCAGACGGGGAAAACCGTTCGTCCAAAAGTCTATATCGCCATCGGTATTTCGGGAGCCATCCAGCATATTGCCGGAATGAAGGAATCCGGAAAAGTTATTGCCATCGACCAAAATCCGAAAGCATCTATTTTCCATCATGCCGACTTTGGTATTGTGGGACGCTACGAAGATGTATTGCCGGAATTGATAGAGAAAGTAAAAAGCGGATTTAGCTTTGGAGTGGAAGTGGTAAAACATTAATAGGATAGCACTTTACGCATCCGAATTTATTTAAAAAGAGCTTATAGTCTTCATTTTTTAAGATTATAAGCTCTTTTTCTTTTTATAAAGCTCGTCCGAGCCTCTGATTTCAATAAAAACTTAGTCAAAAAGCAATCCGAGCCTCGGATTACGATAAAACTATTCTTTTGGGCTGATCCGAGCCTCGGATGTTAACATCTATAAACTTTTGAGTCGATCCGAGCCTCGGACATTAACACCCATAAACTTTTGAGCCAATCCGAGGCTCAGATGTTAATATATATATTCTTTTCTCTCAATCCGAGCCTCGGACGTTAACAAAAGCAAATGAAACAGGACTAAATCGCCGTCCATCCGCCATCAACAAAAATGGTTTGTCCGCTAATGTAGCTCGATTCGTTAGCCGCTAAAAAGACTAAGGCAGAATCCAATTCCCCCTCCCTACCCTCTCGGCTAAGGCAAGTCATCGTTGCTACAAAATCGCGAAAAGGTTGCGCGTCGATAAAAGTCTCTGTCAATTCCGACTTAAAAAATCCGGGACCGATGTTATTAACCGTTATATTGTGCTTCCCCCATTCAGCCGCCAAGCCTCGTGCAAAGTTGATTACCGCTCCTTTCGAAGTATGATAAGCAATAGTGGGACTGAATTTATTTCCTACCAAACCATACATGGAAGCGATGTTGATAATGCGCCCATAGTGATTTTTAATCATATTTTTCCCAACTTCACGGGCAAAATAAAACACGGCATTCGTGTTGATATCCATCGTTCTCTTGAAATCATCACCGCTAACATCTTCCGCATTTCCCATACTTCCTGTTCCGGCATTATTGACAAGAATATCAATTTTTCCGAAATGCTCTACTCCTTTTGCAACGGCAGCAACAACCTCCTGCTCCACCGTAGCATCGCATTTTATCGGTAGACATTTTCTGCCCATCGATTCAATTTTCACAGCCAGATCCTGCAAACGTTCCATACGGCGAGCCACGACAATAACATCCGCGCCTTGTTGTGCCAATACTTTTGCAAATCTTCTACCCAATCCCGACGAAGCACCTGTAACCAGCGCCACTCGTCCTGTCAAATCAAATAAAGCCATAATTAGTTAATGTTTAAATTATTAAAAAAGATATTTTCTCAAACTATCGAACTATATCGTAAAGCAGCAAAACCTCACTGCCTTTTCTTAATTCTAATTGCCTACGTTTTACAATAATATAATTATCCACTTGTTGCAAGGCTGCTCGTACTGCGCTTTGTTCTTCTATTTGAAGTTTCATACGATTCTCAGAAAGTCTAGCACTACTACGCTTTGGATTAATCGTAAAAGAAATATTATTATCTTCCATATTATAACTTCCTGAAAAACCTGTGTTGATATCAAAGCCTTTGAAACTTCCATTATAGTTCAATTCAATCATCGAATGGTATTTTCCCATATAAGGATAATAAATTCTTTCCATCCAATTGATTTGAACATAATTTAATCGACAGCGCATAATTACGCTGTCTTTCACGACTATGGATAAGGGTTTTGCTACTTCTTCTTCCACTAATTCGCGTTCGGGCATACGAATTTCGATGCTTTCAATACCAAAAATAGCACAGGCGGTTATTATTTGAAGTAAGGCAAAATAGAAGATAAATCTATAAATCGATTTTTTCATAGTTTTAGGAGAATTCATTTTTTGCAAACAACAGAAACAACAAGACTGTCTAAAAAAATCACTCCACAGCTTCTACTATTTTTTTCAAGAACAGTTTAAAATCAAAACTTCCTTTTGGAGAAAATCCGGTACGCGCCACCACCAAATTCTTAGACGGAATGATGTAGATATATTGTCCGTCGTGTCCGCGGGCGCAGTACATATCCGCAGGAACATCGGGATAATCTCCATCGGCATTCAGCCAAAAGAAGGCGCCATAACCTTTCGAAGCCTTGGTGGGAGTTGTCGTAAACTCCACCCAATCCTCCGGAAGGATTTGTTCACCCAACCAATTTCCCTTGTTTAAGTAAAGTAATCCGTAACGAAGGTAATCGCGCATTGTGGCATATAAGTAAGACGATCCGGTAAAATTTCCCGAAGCATCCACTTCAAAAACGGCGCTGTTCATTCCTATTTTGTTGAATAATTCACGACGAGGAAAAGCGTAAT
>DAIOHI010000053.1:0-10849 GCA_036744815.1 Paludibacteraceae bacterium | reverse complement strand
TAAAGAGGAATAAACACTACAGCCAAAGTGAAAGGATCGCTTGATGGGGTTATCACAGCAGCTAATATAAGCAGAACCACGACAGCATGTTTTCGATACTTTTTGAAGAAAGAACGGTTGAGTAATCCCATTTTAGACAATACCATGGAAAGTATCGGCAATTCGAAAACGATGCCCATAATAAATATTAGCAGAACAAAATTATCCATATACGAATCGAGAGAAATCTGGTTGATGATATTTTCACTCAACTGATAGCTCCCTAAAAAACGCAGTGTCATTGGAAAAACGACAGAATAACCAACCAAACAACCAAGGAAAAACATAACAGTGGCAAATACAAAAGCCCACTTAATATTTTTCTTTTCATTGGAGTAAAGGGCTGGACTGATAAAGCGCCAAAGTTCGTAGACAATATAGGGAAAGACACAAATCAAAGCCATCCAGAAAGCCGTGCTCATGTGCCGGAAAAACTGTGAGGCTAAATTAATATTGATGATTGTCAGATTAAACGAATTGTCGCAAAAATCAGGAAGAAAAGGTACCGACGATGTTATTTTGCACAAATAATCGTATAAAAAGAAGTCTGATCTTGTTGGAGCCATTACCACGCTGTCATAAATGTAAGGCATGACAACGAAACCAATCACTGCAAAAACGATCAAACCGATAATAGAGCGAAAAATAGTCCATCGGAGTTCTTCCAAATGGTCCCAAAACGACATTTCGTTTTTCTCTTCTGACATAAATAACGAAGGAATTAATTAGACGATATTTACAGGATATGCATTTTTCACACATAAATCCTGTTTCACATAAAAAACTTATTTTTTAGGCATCAAATCGTCGTCGTCTCCGTTAATATCTTTTTCTATTCCGCTTACACCATCTTTAAAGCTTTTCACTCCTTTACCAAGTCCTTTCATCAGTTCAGGAATTTTTTTGCCTCCAAATAATAATAATACAATTATTGCGATAATAATAATTTCAGGTGCTCCGATAGGACCTAAAAACAATAGTGTTCCCATAATATTTTCTGTTTTAAATTTGTGTTGCGAAGATATTAATACTTCTTCATTTATGAGTAATTATTCTTGTAATTTAATATAATTTTTCAGAGGATTGCGCTTCTATACATTCATTTTTCAATCTTCATCATCCATTAAATATAAATAAGGACTGATATTTCGGGTACAATAAGTTTGATAAATTCCCTTTTGATTTAAGATGAAAATAGCTTCAAAGTTCTGATATTTTTCCGACCATTGTATCGTCGTTTCCACCCCAGCCACCATGGCGGCAGTTGCTAAAGCATCAGCAGTAAGCGCATCATCGGCAACGATCGTTACTGATGCCAGCTCACTTTCGACGGGATAACCCGTAACCGGATTAATCGTATGATTGATTCGCTGCCCCTTCTCCATCGTAAATTGCCGATAATTACCCGATGTAGCTACTGCTTTGTCGGAAAGTTGCAAAATTGCTTGCAAATGCTGACCGGGCAATGGATTGTCATCCGACGGTTTGTCAATGCCGATACGCCAAAGTTCTCCTTCGGGATTCCGACCTTTCGATCGAATTTCGCCTCCGATTTCTACCAAATAATGCTTGCAAGCTTTTTCATCCAAAAAATCAGCGACAATGTCAGCAGAATAACCTTTGGCAATAGCATTAGCATTCAGCACAATATTTGGATTATCTTTCCGCACTTTATTTCCTTCAATCCGCACTTTATCCATTCCAATATATTGCTTCAATTCGACAATACTGTCTTGATCAAGATTCGTCTTTCCTTCCGAACTGAATCCCCAAGCACGAAACAACGGTTCTGCCGAAATGTCAAAAACTCCTTCTGTCAGTCGGCTTATTTCGGCAGCCTTCGTAAATAAAGTACGAAAATATTCGTCTATTTCAACATCTTCGTTTCTATTGATACGAGATATAATAGATGTTTCGTCATAAACCGACAAAGATTTTTCGAATTTTTTCAGCAAGTTTTCGATTTCAGGTTGAAAATCACGATCTTCTTCATCCTGATAAACGATACTGTAACTTGTTCCTTCGGCTCTACCGTAAATGTTACAATAAAAATTACCGTCGTCGGCGAAAATTCTATTCATATAAGCCTCTCTAAACCTCTTTAAAGAGGCTTATCTTTTATTTTACAAAAGAACTATTATTTAAATAATCCAAGCTTTTTTGTACGCTCTCGAAAGGTGTATAATTATAGCTTTCAACTTCTACTATAACCTGTTTAGCTCCGGCTTTTTCGATGTTGTTGAAAATAGCGTCGAAACCCACCATGCCGCTTTGACCAAGCTCTTTATGATCTTTTATATGTAAGGTATGGAAGCGTCCGGGATATTTTTCGAAATACTCAACCGGAGACTGTTGTCCTCTTACCACCCAATACACATCCATTTGGAAAAACACATAGTCGGGATTGGTGTTTTCTATCATATAGTCGTACATCACTTTATCTTCTATTTTTACAAACTCGAAAGCATGATTGTGATAACCAAAGGATAGACCTTGTTCTTTGCATTTTTTTCCTATTTCGTTATAATATTCGCAATAGGTTTGCAAGTCGGTCAAAGTTTTGGGAGTCGGCATCGAAGGAACAACGACATATTTCATTCCTGCGTTTTTATGATCGATAATACATTTATCCCACCAAACGAGGGCATCGGCAAAGTTTTTTGATGTAATTTCTTCGTCAGACAAAGCTCTGTTCGTATGCGAGGATAAAACCTTCATTCCTGCTTTTTCGATATCCGCTTTAAATTCTTCAGGTGCTTTCCCATAAAATTTTCCGTCGTTGTATCCGGCAGCTTCAATAGCTGTATAGCCCATTTCGCCTACTTTTGTTATAGTTGAGGCATAATCTTTTTTTATATCATCGCGAAGCGAATAAAGCTGTAGGGCGATATCTTTCTTAGTTTGCATATTTACTTTAGGGCTACATCCAAAAAAAGACAAGGTAACACAAGTTACAAGTAATAATGTTATTTTTCTCATAGTAAAAAAATGATTTTGTGTTTATAAACCAAATCCATTGGGATAGCAGTCCCAATGGATTTGATATTTAAAGGAAGTTAGAAAAAGTTAATCTTTAATTTTAATTCTGATATTACGGAACCAAACATCGTCGCCATGATCTTGCAAACCGATGTATCCTTCTCTTTTTTCACCACCGCAGTTATTCAGCAATTCGTAAGCAAGAGGCCAAGCTTTTAAGCTGAATTTGCTTGCTTGCAACATTTCCGTCCATTGCGGGGTCCACAAATGATATTCCAATACTTTTACGTCGTTTTGGAAATGGAAAACACTGCCTTTGAAAACAATGATTTTAACCTTGTTCCATTCTCCAAATGGTTTTGAATTTTGTGGTACGGCAGGAATCATGTCATAAAGAGATGACGATTTACGATTTCCATCCACTCCAGCTATAGCATCAGGATGATTTTCGTTATCAAGAACTTGTGCTTCGGGAGAAGAAATATAAATAGGTTGATTTTGGATTTCTTGCGCTAAATAAAAAATTCCGGAATTACCTCCTTTAGAAACTTTCCATTCCATTTCCAATTCAAAGTTCTTAAATTTATGTGCAAAAATAACATCTCCGCCATCAAGTTCTTGAGCTTCTCCGCCACCTGAACCTGAAAATTTCAATGCTTTTTCAGCTTCGTCAATGCTCCATTTTCCGGGTAATTCGTCTTTGCCGTAACCTCTCCAGCCTTTTGTAGTAGAACCGTCAAAAATAATAACATATCCGTCTTTATCTACAGGGAAAGCAGCGAGATTTACTTGAGGACTTTCGATGATGGTATAAGCCGGAATTGTGTCTGTTTCGGATACTCCTTTCTTTTCTACGTCAACAAAAGTTGTTTCTTGTCCCGGAGCATAAAGCTCACCTTCAGTTTCTGCAACGGTCTTCACTTTCTGACCTCCGCAAGAGATTAAAGAAGCACACATAATGATACTTAAAAAATAACTAAATTTTTTCATGATTTCTATTGTTTTTTATTGATATTTATTTTGGCATAGCGGGAAGACTCCAACCATCACGATAAGTATGCTTGATCAATTCTTGAGCAAAAGCAGTGGCGTTGATCGGATCTGTCCATGTTTTATCAAAAGTAGGATGCCCGTCGGTAATTTTAAAACCGTCTTTTATCACAGTTTTGATCGTTGCATTTTCAGGGATATTTGTGAAACGCATATTTTCTCCGTCCCAAGCCAATTCCTGATTCAGACTTTGCAAACGAATAGCCAATACGCCCATAACCACCATTTCGTTGAATGGACCTGCTTCGCTGAATGGAGAAGCTGTTTCTACGCGATAATCAGCTGATTCTTTACATGCGCGAACCCAGTCCATTTCGTGAGATGTTGTTACTTCGCGAAGCACTTTAGGAGCTGATGGTACACGACCGGATAACAAGTATGGATTTTTTCCATAGCATCCACAAATCAAAGTATCTTTTGTTCCGTGGAAAATTACGCCACCACCGTCATCATTTAAGCTCTTTCCTGCAGGAAGACCTTCGGGACGCATTGGCTGTAAACCGCCGTCGTACCAAATAACTTCTACTTCAGGCAACGCCACTTTCGGCATGTTGTCACGTGCAGGGAAAATTAATTTTACAGTTTGTGCTGTTGGGCAAGAATCGGTCAATAATAAAGTAGAACTTCCTTGAACCCGAGTTGGATAACCTAATTTCAAACCTTTGAAAACCGGATGAAGAATATGACAAGCCATATCACCCAAAGCGCCGGTTCCGAAATCCCACCATCCGCGGAAATTCCAAGGTGTGTAAATTGAGTTAAACGGACGATATTTTGCAGGTCCGATAAATGCATCCCAATTCATTGTGCTGGGTATAGCTTCATCGTTTTCAGGGCGATTTAATCCTTGAGGCCAAATTGGACGGTCGGTAAATGCTTCTACCTTGGTTACCTCTCCAATTTCACCGTTCCAAATCCATTCGCAAACTTTGCGTACGCCTTCACCCGACGAACCTTGGTTACCCATTTGAGTTGCAACTTTGTGTTTTGCAGCTAATTTGGTAAGTAAGCGCGATTCATAAACTGAGTGAGTAAGCGGTTTTTCTACATATACATGTTTTCCGGCAGCCATAGCATCAGCAGCTACGATAGCATGCGTGTGGTCGGCAGTTGCTACAACAACGGCATCGGCGGATTTCAACATTTTATCGTACATTTTACGATAATCGTTGAACTTTTGCGCTTTAGGATATTCGTTAAACACACGGTCAGCATATCGCCAGTCCACATCGCAAAGACCAACTATATTTTGACTGTTTACTGCCCGCAAAACTCCTGCGCCGCGTCCACCAATACCCACACCCAATATATTCAATTTATCGCTCGGAGCCACATGTCCGAAGTTTTTACCCAAAACTGTGCTGGGTACAACAGTTAAACCGACTGCAGCTGTTGCGCCGGCTTGAAGAAATTTCCTTCTTGAAATGTTTTTTGATGACATAAGGTATCAATTTAATGGTTAATATAATTAAATAAATTTTTATAAAATCGCTTTATGCTAACTGTTTCCTAACTTCGTACAATTTCTTCTTTATCTTTATCCCAATACATGGTACGCCCCTCGAGATAAGCTCGTGTTCCCATGTGGGCGGCGATTGCTTCTTCAAAACCTTCGTCGATACCGCAAGATGTTTTCCGGCTTCGGTCGCGAATACATTCTATCCATTCGCGGATATGCAAGAATGTTGTATTGTAACGTTTTCCGCCTAAATACGAGTACAACAAACCTCGCTGAGCAAAATAAAGTTCTGTTGCCGAAGTAACAGCATCCACATTATTCTTACCCGGCACATAGGTGTAGAAAGGAAGATCGGGTTTGATAATACCTTTTTCTATTTTTTCTTTATAACGGGTAGAGGCACTATCGATTTTCACCGTCAGAGTGTCTCCTACTTCCATCGAAGCATCGTGTCCCATGATCACTTTGCCGCGATTGCGATTACTTGCCAATGTGGCGCTATAGAGCATTGTTAAGTTTTTGTCAGGAAATTCGAATGCAGTCTGCAATACGTCCGGAACGGTTCGTCCGTCTTTGAAGAAATATACGCCTCCCGACGAAGCTGCCGAATGAGGAATTCCCATTCCAATTAATTGATTGATAGCGTCGTATTCGTGTGTAAGCAAATCTCCGCTTAATCCCGTGCTATAATCCCACCAGCAACGCCAACGAAAGAAGCGTTCGAGACTGAATTTACTGCGTTCATCCGGTCCTACATATTTTTCCAATTTGTATTTCGACATATAATCCGCATATTCTTTTATACGTCTGTCGTCACCTTCAAACTGCTTCCAATCGATGGTTTGAGGATTTCCATTTTTATGAATTTCGTAAACCCAAGCTCCATTCGGATCATTGCGGTTGGTGCAAACTTCAATCAAAGAGATAGGACCTAATATATCTTTGTCGATAATTTCTTTGGCTTTTCTGTAGCTGTCAACCTGGCGTCCTTGATGCCCTAATTGAAAAACAATGCCTGTTTTCCGAATAACATCTCTCAATTCATAAGTTTCGGGAACAGTCCAAGTCATAGGCTTTTCAACATAAACATGCTTTCCAGCCAAAGCGGCATCCATTGCCATCGTTCCGTGCCAATGATCGGGTGTTGCTATAACAACAGCATCAACATCATCGGCATGAATCAAATCTTTATAATAACGGTAACGTTTGGGAGCATTGCCCAATTGTCCTTCGCTACCAAGTCTATTCACATTTGCTCCGGCGCGTATTCCTTCTTCCGCAAAATCGTCAAAAATATCACAAACGGCGGTCAGTTGTACGTTAAGGTTCTCTTGATCTACAAATTCTTCGTAACGCGAATCTTTAGAATCCTTTTTTGATGCATCAATCAATTCCTGTAGTTTCTCGGGAGCAACAAAACCTAATGCTTGTAACAAGTGTTTTCCGCGAATTCCACAACCGATAATTCCAATTCGAATAGTTTTTCCGTCGGGGATAAGTTCCGGAATCGTATATTTTTCACTACTGAGATTGAAAGCTTCTTTTATGCTTCGCTGCCTATCGTTATCGCTTTTAGTCTTTTTATATAAACCATAAGCCATCGCACCCAATACGGGAACGGTAGCTAAAGCTTTCAGACTGTTTCGTCTGCCGATAGATTCCGGTTGGTCGTCCGACGGAATTTGATGACTTGCCTTCTGAACGCTTTCTTCTTTTTCGTTATTTGTGTTTTTAGGGTTTTTATTCGAATCCATATTGTAGGAAATTTACTTGCATTTTAGAATTTTGTGAACGTAACGATCTAAGCCAATAATATGAGAGGATGGAAAGCACATTAGGACAACTAATGTCACAGCCTCTATCAGGTTTTTATCAACCCACAAATACGTCCCTTCGGTAGGCATCAAGTATTCCGCACCGATAAAAGGCGGATGAGAAAGATAATACATAAGAAGAAAAATGATTCCTCCTATGGATGATAATCGTGATAAGCATCCTAATATAAGTCCGAGACCTACCAAAATAAGACCATAAGTATTCAATACATTAGCTATGCTTAGTAATGTTGGGTTAGATGCAATGTTGTAAAAAAAGTTGGAAAATATACCTTGAGAATCCATCAAGTAGTGATAGGCTGTCCAGTTAGGATTAAAGACTTTTACCAAGCCTTCATATAGGAAATGCCAGCCGATTAAAACCCGTAAGATAGTTAATGTGGTAATTTGAAAGGTTGAATACTGTGTTTGTGTCTTCATGTTCAGAATACAAGTACTTAATTTTTTGTAAATCGAAAAATGCTAAGGCATTTCTAAAACTTAGACTGCGAATTTACTCTTTTTTTAAGGAATTTCAAAACACCTTTTGTGTCGTTTTATAGCCTATTCTATGTGAAGAACGAATAAGAGCAGAATAACACATAAAGCGCTAAAGTATTTTTAACTATTTTTATACAAAACAGCTATGCTCTTATAAAAACAAAATACTTTATACCAGGCTATTCTATGACTTTTTTCGTTTTTCTATCGGTTGATATGTACATGTACATTACGGGAACAACAAATACAGTAAGGAAGGTTGATACGATCATTCCGCCAACAACTGCAACTCCCATGGCAATTCGCCCGTTAGCACCTTCGGCACTGGCATAAACCAATGGCAAAAGTCCTAATATAGTAGAGGCACTAGTCATTAAAATAGGGCGTAGGCGTTGTACGGAAGCTTCTTGGATAGCTTGAAGTTTTGTCAGCCCAGCTTCTTGGCGTTGATTGGCAAACTCTACGATAAGAATTCCGTTTTTCACCACCAATCCTATCAGCATAATGATCCCGATCTGGCTGAAGATATTCATTGTAATGCCGTTGATAAACATAAACAATAAAGCTCCACCTATGGCAAAAGGCACAGAAAACATAATAACAAAAGGATCTTTAAAACTTTCGAACTGAGCAGCTAGAATGAGGAGAATCAATACGATGGCTAAAATAAAGGCAAACATCAAATTCGATGAGCTTTCCCTAAAACTTTTAGAGTCTCCCGTTAATGCCGTTCGGAAAGACTCATCCAAAACTTCTTTAGCGATCAAATCCATCTCATCCAAGGCTTGCCCAATCGTTACTCCGTCGGCTAATCCGGCAGAAACCGTCGCGGAGTTAAAACGATTGTATCGATACAATTGAGGTGGTGCAACCGTTTCGCGCAGGGTAACCAAATTGTCAAGTTGAATCATGTCGCCCGCATTATTTTTGACATATATTGATTTCAAATCCAAAGGAGTATTACGTTGTTGACGATTTATTTCTCCTATAATCTGATATTGTTTGCCATTCATATAAAAGTAACCCATGCGCTGTCCACTAAGTGCATATTGCAAAGTTTGTCCTATGTTTTGAGTACTTACTCCCAAAAACGCAGCTTTATCTCGATCGATATCCACACGGCTTTCCGGCTTTGTAAATTTCAAATTCACATCAGCCATTTGAAATAGCGGACTTTGATTCACCTTTTGCATAAAAGGCGGAATAAATTCTTCTAATTTTTCAATGCTCGGAGCTTGCAACACGTATTGAACGGGTAATCCGGAACGTCTATCACCGAAAGTAGATTGTTGCTGAACAAAAACCCGAGCTTCAGTTTGCTTGCGAACAGCCGAAGACAAAGTGCCAGCAATCTCCATTTGGCTGCGTTCACGGTCTTTAATATCGGGTAAAACAACGCGAACCATCCCAAATGAACTACGCGCCAAACTGATGATCGATTCCTTTTCAGGAACAACCGAATCGGTGATGTTCGCAATTTTCTCAGTATAATCACGCAGAAACTCAAAAGTAGCACCTTCGGGAGCCGAAGTTCTAACTGTTATTTGAGAGCGGTCTTCCATCGGTGCCAATTCCGAAGGAATCATTCCCCATAAAAGAACAATAAGTCCGACAGTCACGACAAGAATCGGCACTACAATCAATTTATGATTCAAAAAATAGACGAGCGACTTGCTGTAAATATTATTTAATCCGATAAAGAAAGGTTCTGTTACTCGATAAAACCAATTTTGTTTTTCTCTCTTTTTAAGGATTTTGCTAGCCATCATCGGAGTAAAAGTCAAGGCGACAAAAGCCGAAATTAAGATCGAACCCGCGACGACTATACTGAATTCTCGAAATAATCTTCCGGTCATTCCTTCCATAAAAACGATGGGGAAAAATACGGCAACAAGCGTAATCGTAGTCGATATAATGGCAAAGAAAATTTCTTTCGAACCTTCGATGCCGGCTTGTCGGGGAGTCATTCCTTTTTCTATTTTTATATAGATATTTTCCGTAACAACAATAGCGTCATCAACCACCAAACCTACAGCCAGCACAATAGCCAACATCGACAGCACGTTTATTGAAAATCCGGCTACGTACATTACGAAAAACGCTCCGATCAAGGAAACAGGAATTACGGTAATCGGCACTAAAGTAACGCGCCAGTCGCGTAAAAAGAGGAAAATTACGATAACAACCAATATGAAGGCGATGTAAATTGTTTCCTCAACTTCGGAGATGGACGCGCGGATAAACTTCGTATTATCAAAGGCAATTCCCAATTTGATATCTTCGGGTAAGTCTTTTTTCATTTGCTCCACGCGCAACATTACCTCGTCGGAAATATCAATCTGATTGGCACCCGGCTGAGGAATAATGATAGTACTTACCATTGGGACTCCATTCTGACGCATGATATTTTTACGGTCTTCGGTGTCTAATTCGGCAGTACCTACATCGCGGAAACGAACAATTCGTCCGCTTTGCTGCTTGATGATAAGATTATTGAAATCTTCGGGAGTTTGAAGCAAACCTGATGTTCGTATGGATAATTCTATCTCATTTCCTTCAATACTTCCCGATGGCAATTCGACATTTTCCCGATCAACCGCATTTTTAACATCCATCGGCGTTATTCCGTAGGATGCCATTTTGATTGGGTCGAGCCATAAGCGCATCGAATAACGATTTTCGCCCCAAATTTCGACCGCACTTACGTTAGGTATGGTTTGAAGACGCTCTTTTACCGTCAACTCAGCAATTTCGCTTAACTCCAGCAACGAACGTTTTTCGCTCTGAACGGTTATTTGCATAATCGGACTTGCATCCGCGTCGGCTTTCGATACGGTAGGAGGGTCGGCATCGCGCGGAAGATAACGTTGTGCGCGCGATACTTTGTCACGAACGTCGTTTGCCGCTGTTTCGAGATCGATGTCCAATTCAAATTCGACGGTAATCTGACTACTTCCCTGACGGCTGTTGCTCGTCAGCGAACGAATGCCGGGAATACCATTAATAC
>DAIOHI010000052.1:0-10949 GCA_036744815.1 Paludibacteraceae bacterium | reverse complement strand
ATGTTATTTAAAGCGTAAAACAACCCCAATTTACACAAAGTAAATTCAATAAAATTGAATAAAAAAACTACATTTGCGAATTATAAAACCAAATGTATAACTATAAAACCAAATGTTATATTAGAAATTTAGCATTTGGTTTTATAATCAAAAACGTTTGAAATTTTGGAAATCACTATGTTGTCGGTCTCCAGAAATAATTCGAAACTATAGTTTATTAAATTATCATCTGCATTTTCCGGATCGTGAATATATTCTGAATACCATAGTCCGCAGAAATCTTCGATTTTTACAGTTTGTCCACAACAGTTCATAAACAGAACTGGTAGGATAATACAAAAACAGCTTATTCTTATCGACATATTGATTTATCTAGCTTGGTTTTTCACTTCTGTTAGTTGCTGAAACTTATATCCATCCTATTGTATCAAAACAGAATGCATATAATGTTTACTATCATTATTCATTTAGCAGAACGTCTCTTTCCTTGTTTTTGTATTTAATTCAGGCTTTGGAAGCAAGTTGACTATTTTGAAAAATGATCATATTCTTATTCTCTAAATATAATACAAGCAATTGAAATTTTATAACTTAAAAGTTTGTATCTAAAGAATGATGAGGAATTGTGGTCATTTAGCTGAAAATTGCTGGGGATTGTATCTGTTCTGTTTTTAAGCTCAAAACGTTATAAACAGAGAGCAATAACTGTCTGGGTCATGCAGATAATTATTGATAAACCAAATGTATAAACTCTTAGTTATTTACACTAATTCCTTCAATACCAAACGTATTTTCTCGTAAGTCTTAATGGTATTGGGTACTAATGGCAAGCGGAGTGTGTTTTCGATATAACCCATCACGGCAAGCATGCTTTTTACTCCGGCGGGGTTTCCTTCCACAAAAAGCAACTCAATCAACTCATTAAAGCGATGGTGTATCAGGCGTGCGCTGTCGTAGTCGCCTTGCAATGCCAAGCGAACCATACGGCTGAATTCACGTGGGAAAGCATTTCCAATAACTGAAATAACTCCAACGGCACCAAGCGTAATAAGAGGAAAAGTAATACCGTCGTCACCCGAAATAACCATAAAATTTTCGGGTTTGTTTTTAATAATCTCGTCGATTTGAGCAAAGTTACCCGATGCTTCTTTCGTAGCGCAAATATTCGGAAATTCCTTGGCTAAGCGCAAAGTAGTTACAGCCGACATATTAACGCCGGTGCGTCCGGGTACGTTATAGAGAATAAGTGGGAGAGGGGATGCCTTAGCAATTGCGGCATAATGCTGGTAAAGTCCTTCCTGCGAAGGTTTGTTATAATAGGGAGTTACCGAAAGTATAGCGTCAATACCTGTTAAATCTCCTGTTTTCAAAGTTTCAACAAGAGCCTTTGTGTTGTTTCCACCGACTCCAAGTACGATGGGAAGTCGACCACCAACTTGCTGAACAACAAATTTTTTAATTGCTTCTTTTTCTTCTTCGGTCAGCGTTGGCGTTTCGGCGGTAGTGCCGCAAACAACCAAGTAATCTGTTCCATTCTTTATCTGATGTTCAATTAAACGTGCTAACGCATCAAAATCTATCGACTCATCCTGTTTGAATGGCGTTATTAGTGCCACTCCCATTCCCGTTAATTTACTGTTAATCATATCAGTTGCTAAGAAACAATTTTTCGTGATGCAAAAGTAAGGTTTTAATCTGTTGTTTGTATGCTTTTCAGATAAAAAATTATCTGTTCAAAGGCAGTTTTCTCATTTATTTCCGATGTCTTATCGCCAATATCAATCATAAAATCGAAAATGACGTATTTAGATTTTTTTGTTCCTGCTTTACAATAAGCATTTGTATATAAAACAATATACATCAATGGCAATATCGGAGTCAAGGATAAGTCGATTATTAAATCAAAAATTTGATCCGAATGCTTTTTATCTTCGACAAACAAGGGTTTTCCTGTTATGCTAAGCGATTTTTTATCGAAAATAGTCAACTTTGGATATAAAAAGCGATTGAGATTCTTTTCTCCTGACGAATAAGCCCAGGCATATACCTTCTTACCGCTTTCTTCCAATGTGTTGATAATCTCTACATAAAGGTCGTATTTTGTACTATTGAAATCGAAAAGCAAAAGAATAGAATCCGCCTTGTTGTATGTCACAAAGCGATGTTCGAAGGAGCTTCTTGCTTTATGCCGCTTGAGTCTTTTATTAAATAAATAATTCTTCAGTCTTTCCATGATAATTTAATCTTTTTCACCCTCTTCTATCAGCTTAAGAAAGGATGTTTCGTCCATTAACAGAAGTCCTAAGTTTTCCGCCTTTTTTCGTTTTTCGGGTCCCATGTTTTCTCCCGCCAAAATGAATGAGACTTTCGACGATACACTGCCTACATTTTTACCTCCATGCTGCTCTATTATTGCTTTATATTCATCGCGCGAATGTTTTGTAAATGTGCCGCTTATTACTATTGATCTTCCTGCCAGTATTGTACTCTTTGCTTGTAGTTTTTCTTCCGACAAGGTCATTTGCAAACCATATTGTTTCAAGCGCTCTATCACACCAAGGTTTTGTTTGTCGGAAAAATAGCGTTGCAGACTTTGCGCAATCCGTTCACCAATTTCGTCAACTGTCAGCAATTCTTCTAAAGATGCTTTTTCTAACAACTCGATGGAAGGAAAGGCATAAGCCAATTTCTTTGCTGTTGTTTCTCCTACAAAACGTATGCCTAAAGCAAAAAGAACACGTTCGAAAGCTACTTCTTTCGATTTTTCGTAAGCTGTTTTAATATTATGTGCCGACTTAGTTCCCAATCGCTCCAATCGAGCTAAATCAGGTACTTTCAATTCGTATATATCGGCAATGTTATGCAATAATCCGTTTTGATACAATAGGTTAATTGTTTCACTTCCCAATCCTTCGATATTCATTGCCCGGCGACTAACAAAATGTTCTATTTTTCCTTTTATTTGTGGAGGACAAGCGTTTTCATTCGGACAATAATGAGCAGCTTCACCTTCGTAACGAATCAATTCAGTTCCACACTCCGGACATTTTTTTATAAATTCAATTTTATCGCCCAACATAAAACGCGCGCTTGTATCAACCCCTGTAATTTTAGGAATAATCTCACCGCCTTTCTCCACATATACCATATCACCCACATGCAAGTCGAGCGATTCGATAATATCGGCGTTATGCAGCGACGCACGCTTTACAATACTTCCCGACAACTGTACCGGATCAAGATTCGCAACAGGAGTTACAGCACCGGTACGTCCCACTTGATAGGACACGTAATTTAAGCGCGTTAAAGCCTTTTCCGCCTGAAACTTATAGGCGATAGCCCATCGAGGAGATTTTGCCGTCATGCCCAGTGCACGTTGCTGCGAAAGGGAATTTACTTTTATCACAATGCCATCCGTCGCAACAGCTAGCTTTTTTCGTTCAATATCCCAATGTTTAATAAAGTCGAAAACTTCATTCAAAGAGGCACATACGCGTGTAGCATCGGATATTTTAAATCCCCATGTGCGAGCAGCTTCCAAGTTTTCTGAGTGTTTATCGAAAGGCAGATTTTCTCCCAAAAGGTAATATAAATATGCATCCAGTTTACGGGATGCCACGATAGACGGATTTTGTTGTTTTAATGTTCCGGCAGCAGCATTACGTGGATTTGCAAAAAGCGGCTCTTCCTGTGCTTCACGCTCGCGATTCAAATCCTCGAACACAGCCCAAGGCATTAAAATCTCTCCTCGTATTTCAAACTTTTGAGGGTAATTGTCGCCATGTAAGCGCAAAGGAATGCTGCGTATCGTTTTTATATTTGTTGTTACATTATCACCTTTTTCTCCATCGCCCCGCGTAACGGCTCGTGATAGTGATCCGTTTTCGTAAATAAGCGATATGGAACTTCCGTCGTATTTTAACTCACAAACCAACTCAAAATCATCGTTCAGCGTCTTTTTTACACGATCGTAAAAATCGCTGACTTCTTCTTCCGAATAAGTATTCGAAAGCGAAAGCATCGGATATTGATGTGCTTCTTGTTCAAAGGAAGAGCTAAGATCGCTTCCTACACGCTGAGTAGGGGAGTTGGAGTCGAAAAATTCCGGATGCAATTTTTCCAGTTCCTGCAAATGCTTCATTTTTGCATCAAATTCGAAGTCTGAAATTGTAGGATTCGACAGCACATAATAATTGTAATTATGCTGTTCTAACTCTCGCCGAAGAGATTCTATCTGAGATTTGATCATGAATTGTGCAAAAAATCGTTATCATGCAAATATAAAATAAAACTGCCACTTCTTAAAGTTTAGATAGAAGAAATATCTTTAAAACAAAAAGATAAAAACAAAAAGCTCGCTTTTATAAGGAAGCGAGCTTTTTATTTTAGTGTAATATTATTTCTAATTAATGTAAACTTCGAGCAGAGCAGCTTCTCCTGAAGGGATTAATTCCACTTCGTTAATTGCTGCCGGAATCAGTATTGTATCTCCTTTTGTTACTGTTTCAGAACCATCAGGATAATTGATCGTAAAATTACCATCTAAACACATATATGCAACAAAGGAATCTAATTTGGCATAGTCGCGCAATTGCTTGTCGTTGAATTTAAGTAAATTAGTGGTGAAAAATTCGCAGTAGACAAGCGGAATTGTTTGATTGAAAACAGTCTTGTATTCTGTTTTCGGATTTTTAGAAGCATTAAAATTAATAACATCTAAAGCTTCTTCTGTATGCAATTCGCGTTCGTTTCCCTTGTCGTCTTTTCGTTTGTAATCATAAATACGATAAGTTATGTCGCTGCTTTCTTGTATTTCGGCAACGACAACACCCTTTCCAATTGCATGCACCAATCCGGCAGGAATAAAAAACACATCGCCTTTTTTTACCGGAACGATTTGTAATAATTCTTCTACCTGATCATTCGCCAAAGCATTCAAATAGCTTTCCTTTGTGCAATCTTCTTTAAATCCAATGATCAAAGCTCCATCCGGATCTGCATCAACCACATACCACATTTCTGTTTTCCCAAAAGAATTGTGCCGCTCTGCCGCTACTTCATCGTTTGGATGCACCTGAATGGATAAGTTTTCGTTGGCATCAATCAATTTAAAAAGTAATGGAAAAGATAATCCGAAATTATCAAATATCTTATCACCAACTAAATCGCCCATGTAAGTTTCAATCAGTTCTGTCAGATTGTTACCTTTCAGGAAACCATTTGTAACAATAGATTCGTCACCTTCATAGCCTGAAAGCTCCCAACTTTCACCTAATTTATCGGATTTTGTGTCTCTGCTGTATGAATCTCTGAGCTTACTTCCTCCCCATATTTTATCTTTCAGAATAGGGGCAAATTTTAATGGATATAGTTGAATGTCTTTCATCTATTATTACTCTGCTGGTGTTTTGCTGTTTCTTAATTTTTCCAAATGTTTTTCCCAAGCCCAAGCGCTACGAAGTGTCTCATCAATAGTTTCTACCGCCTTCCATCCTAAAACATTATTTGCGCGCGAAGGATCTGCCCAAACCTTTTCGATATCCCCTTCGCGACGATCTACAATCTTATATGGAACTTTTACATTATTTACACGCTCAAAGTTTTTAATAATTTCCAATACCGATAATCCAAGTCCAGTTCCTAAATTGAAAGTTTCCAATTGTTGTTTGCTTTTATTTTCAAGCATGCGTTTTACCGAAACAACATGGGCTTTGGCTAAATCTACCACATGAATATAATCGCGGATACAAGAACCATCGGGTGTATTATAATCGTCGCCGAATACTTTTAACTCGCCACGCAATCCGATAGCTGTTTGTGTTACAAAAGGCAGTAAATTATTAGGAATTCCGTTTGGTAATTCTCCAATTTCGGCAGAAGCATGCGCTCCGATAGGATTGAAATAACGTAGAATAATTCCTTGAAAGCAAGGATTTGCGTGTACTGTGTCACGAATTATTTCTTCGCTGATTTGTTTTGTGTTACCGTAAGGAGATAGCGCGGGTTTGATAGGCGCTTCTTCGGTAACAGGAAGAATATCCGGCTGACCGTAAACGGTACAAGAAGATGAAAAAACAAGTTTCTTAATTTTATGAATGGGCATCAACTGCAACAAGTTGACAAGTGATACCAAGTTGTTGCGATAGTAGAGTAGGGGCTTTTCAACAGATTCTCCAACAGCCTTGCTTGCTGCAAAATGAATTACTGCATCAATTCCTGTGTGTTTCTCAAAAGTTCGGTCTAAGCTGACATAATCTACGCAATCGATGTTTTCAAAAGCCGGGCGTATTCCGGTAATTTTTTCTATTCCGTTTAGTACTTCTATATTCGAATTCGACAGGTTGTCAACCACCACAACTTCATATCCTTCTTTCTGTAATTCGACAACGGTATGTGAACCGATGTAGCCTGTACCTCCGGTTACTAAAATTTTAGCCATATATTTTATTACTTAAATAGTTTTTCGGGATAAATACCTTTGCGAACTAATTCGTTTATTTTCAATACAACTTGAGGACGATCTTCGGCGTAGGTTACTCCAAACCATTTCGCAGTTGAGTCCAATACTTTGCAAGTTGCTTGTCCTGATGTAATCAGTTCGTTTACTGCTAAAGGAATGTAAAATTCAGATTTCAATTCTTGCCCGTGTTTAGCTAAAAAATCTTTAAAGAATTTCCATGAATAATCAAAATAATCAGGAGTGAATCCCCACATATTCATCGAAACCGGCGTATTGGCTGGAATGGCAATTTCTTCGCCTTTTTCGTCCAAATAAACAATAGTACCGCCTTTTTCTTCAATATGCGTGCGTTCAACGACATTTTGAAGATTATTATTTTCATCAACAACACATACACCGCGGCTAACAGCTCCACTTTCTGATAATGTGTTGCCTACGTGATAGCCAACCATACTGTATTGATTTTTCAAACCGGTAACCGAACGTAAAAAATCCGCTAAAACAACGAAAGATTCTTGCCCGTAAAAATCATCGGCATTGATAACTGCAAAAGGTTCATGAATAACTTCACTACCCATCAATACGGCGTGGTTTGTTCCCCATGGTTTTTCGCGTTCCGAATTATATTTGCTTCCTACCGGAACTTTATCTATGTCCTGAAATACGATTTCAACATCAATCAATCCTTTGTATTTGTTTACGACTATTTCTCTGAAATCTTTCTCAAAGCTGGCACGTATAACAAAAACAACTTTTCCAAAGCCGGCTCTAATAGCATCATATATGGAATAATCCATGATTGTTTCGCCGTTGGGACCTAAACCGTCTAACTGTTTCAATCCTCCGTATCGGCTTCCCATGCCTGCCGCTAGCACAAATAAAGTAGGTTTCATATTTCTCTGTGTATAGATTTTATTTAAGATGCAAATTTAGCCATTTGTTTTGAATATGGAAACATTTTTTTTGCAATTAGCTGCAACCTATTATGATACAATAAGATATGTTTAATTCATAAAAAAAGAGCATCTATTCAAATAGATACTCTTTCTTATACGATTTGTAAAGTCTTATTTTTCAGCAAAATAAGTTACTTCTTGATTTTGTACGCTCAAATTAAGTACAGTTAAATACTTTCTGTATTGTTCCGGGCTAAGTACTGCTTTCACGTTTGCCAAATTAAAGCGAAGAGCTTTTTCTGTATTAACAGAATTGTCTTTTGCTGCTTTCAATTTTTTCTCTGTAAGCGTAAAAACATATTGTAAATCGCTTGCCTGAGAATAATCGGCTTGCAGATATCTTACCATCGAATTGAATGTACTTTTTTCGTTCAATTTGTAAAACACATCGTAATTGCTTTGAGCAAAAATATTAGCTGAAAACATAACAGCAAATAAAGCAACTGAAACTAACACCTTTTTCATAATTCTAAAATTTTAAATAACACAATCTTTTTTTTATACCTATTAAAAATAAAAAAGACAAAGAACTACCCTGTGATGTTTCATGGTATTCTTTGTCGTACTAAATTTTGTCATTAGTAATTTATTATCTAATTGACGATGCAAAAATACATGTTATATAACATAAAATCAAATATTCATAGTTAATAATAGTTAATATAATTTGATGTATTTTGTATCATGCTGATATATAGACAAATGCTGATTTTTCTTATAAGAAAGATATATTGAGCAAAAATGATTCTTGTCAATAAAAAATAGAAAAATAAGGAGAAAATAATGAATAATCAGGGATGTTTGGGAGAAATTTGTATTGTGCGGTCGCTGTGTCAACAAAGCAAGCATGATGCTCAATTCCGTTGCTTAAAATAAAATAATCAACCTTCAGTTTGGAATTATATACGGCAACCTGATCGAATACCGCCTGAGAGATAGGAATATTAAAAGCTTTAAACTCAATGATAAGTTGTGGATGAGCATTTCGATCAAACAAAATAGCATCGCAACGACGCTTCATTCCATTTATTTCCAATTGATGTTCTATCGAAAGCAGTGCAGCCGGATAACCTTTATCTTCGATCAAAAAGCGGATAAAATTCTGTCTTACCCATTCTTCGGGAGTCAGTGCAACAAAACGCTTCCGCTGAGAGTCAAAGATATAATATCTTTCGCCCTGCTTCTTTATGTTGAATTTATATTGCGGTAAGTTTAGTTGCAACATTTTTAGTATTTTTGCATAATATGTTTGGTTCTCCTTCAAACCAAATAATCAATTTTGAAATAGCAAAAATAACACAAAATGCATATGAAAACAAAAAAAGAAATTGTTGAAAATTGGTTACCACGCTATACACAGCGTCCGTTGGAAGAATTTACAGATTATATCTTGCTGACTAATTTCACTAATTATGTTGAATTATTTGCCGAATGGAATAACGTTCCTGTTTTAGGAAAAGGGGCAAATATGCCTAACGCATCCGCCAACGGTATCACAATCATTAATTTCGGTATGGGAAGTCCTAATGCCGCCATTATTATGGATATATTGTCTGCCATTCATCCTAAAGCAGTTTTGTTTTTAGGAAAATGCGGCGGATTGAAAGATAAAAACCACGTTGGCGACTACATATTGCCAAGCGCCGCCATTCGGGGCGAAGGAACTTCTAACGATTACTTTCCACCCGAAATTCCGGCTCTTCCGGCATTTAACCTACAACGTGCCGTTTCTTCAAATATCCGTGACTTCGGAAAAGATTATTGGACAGGAACGGTTTATACGATGAATCGTCGGGTATGGGAACACGATGAAAAATTCCGCAGCTATTTAAAAAGCACTCGCGCTATAGCCATTGATATGGAAACTGCAACACTTTTCTCCGCCGGATTTTATAACGGAATCCCTACCGGAGCATTATTGCTCGTTTCGGATATGCCTTTGCAACCTGACGGCATCAAAACTTCGGAAAGCGATAAAAAAGTGACCGGAAATTTTGTCGAAGAACATTTGAGAATTGGCGCAAAAGCATTATCCTCGTTGATGAATAACAGCAGGACAATCAAGCATTTGAGATTCGAATAGGATAGGAGAGAGATGGCAAAACAAGCTGCTACATACGAACAAATTCTTTCCGATTTAAAACAAAAACAATATTCTCCTGTCTATCTATTGATGGGAGAAGAGGGCTTTTATATTGATTTGATTTCTGATTACATTCAAAATCAAATTTTGGATGAAATGGAAAGAGAATTCAATCTGACAGTTCTTTATGGAAAAGATACGGATATAGCTACGGTGGTTAACGCCGCCAAACGCTATCCGATGATGTCTAGTTATCAGGTTGTTATTGTCAAAGAAGCTCAGAATATAAAAGCGTGGGACGATTTGGCGTATTACTTGCAAAAACCGTTGAACTCGACCATTTTGGTGTTGTGCTACAAATATGGAACGCCCGATAAAAGAAAAAAATGGGTTCAGGAAACAGCTAAAACGGGAATCGTATTTGAATCGAATAAACTGCGCGATTACGAAATTGCCGGATGGATCGGTAAATATGCTAAAAGCAAAAACATTCAATTAGACGAAAAAGCAACCGCCGTACTTGCAGAGTTTTTAGGCACCGACTTAAGCAAAATTGCTAATGAGCTTGATAAATTGATGCTTACTGTACCCGTGGGAACTCGTATAAACCTCGAAATAATCGAAAAAAATATTGGAATTAGTAAAGATTACAATGTTTTTGAACTTCAAGCAGCTCTTATCAATAAAGATATACTAAAGGCAAACAGAATCATTCGATATTTTGCCGAAAATAAAAAAAATAATCCTTTAGTCGTTGTTTTAGGACAATTATTTAATTTCTTCACAAACCTGATGATATACCATTATTTGGCGGATAAAAGCCAAATGACGGTTTCTTCTGAATTAAAAATAAACCCGTATTTTGTAAAAGACTATGCAAAAGCCGCTCAAGCTTTTGGTGCTTGGAAAACAATGAATATCATTTCTTATATCCGTGAAACTGACGCTAGAAGCAAAGGAGTTGAAAACGCTGGAGCTGATGATGGCGATTTGCTGAAAGAATTGATTTATAAAATATTGCATTAAAAAAAGAGTTTCTGACTGTCTGCTTACTTTTGTTTGATAGTTGATTATAAGGCATTTTATAATAATTGGTCAGAATTGTTTTTTTATGTTATCTTTGCGAGCAATTTTTTAATAAATTATATTTTATATACTAGTATATGTCAGTAGAGATTAAAGAAGTACGAACGAAGAAGGATCTCAAAAATTTTGTTCACTTCCCCATAGAATTGTATAAGGATAATCCTTATTTCTGCCCGGCACTCGAATTTGACGAACTCAACACATTAAATCCAAAGAAAAATCCAGCTTTCGAAACCTGTGATTATGTTTTTTTGTTAGCATACAAGAATGGAAAAATTTCCGGTCGTATAGCCGGCATCATAAACCATTTGGCGAACGAAAGATGGAATATAAAGAAGACTCGCTTCGGATGGATCGATTTCAT
>DAIOHI010000051.1:0-11033 GCA_036744815.1 Paludibacteraceae bacterium | reverse complement strand
GCAAGTGACGCCATAGTACCAACCGAGAAAGCAAAGTCGTTGAATCGGATGAATATGTAAAGCGACACAATAAGCAAGCTCAACAATACCGCCCAAACAGCACCGCGCTTAATATCGTCGGCAATAGTAGGACCTACTTTTTGTGAACTTTGAATATTTTGGTCGATAAATTGCTGAACAGTGCTTCCTTCCTTCAATAAAGGTTTCAAGTGTTCGAACAATATGGTTTCGATTTCCAATTCCACTGCATCATCAGCGTAATCAACTTTATATTTTGTAGAGATACGCACTTGGTTTTCGTTACCGAAAGTAATAACCTGAGCAGCCGCATCGTCGAAAGCTTCTTCCAACATATTACGAACATCTTCCGTATTTACCGGTTGATCAAAACGAACGATATAGTTACGACCACCCGTAAAGTCAACACCAAAGCTCAATCCGCGTGTTGCAAACGAAGCAACACAAATAAGGATCATTACACCGGATACAATGTAACCGATTTTACGTTTACCAATAAAGTCGAATTTTGTATTTTGGAACCAAGCTTCTGTAAAGCGGGTTGTAAATGCCAAGTCTTTTGCATTTTCGCGATTAGCATAAGTCTGCAACATCAAACGAGTCAAGAACACTGACGAGAAGAATGATGTAAAGATACCCATAACCAATGTTATAGCGAAACCATAAATAGGACCTGTACCGAAAATCAACAGTACGATACCTGTAAGCAAGCTGGTCACGTTGGCGTCGATAATAGCCGAAATAGCTTTATTGAAACCATCGGCGATAGCCTTTTTCATATTCTTTCCGGCCTGCATTTCCTCTCGCACCCGCTCGTAGATAAGTACGTTACCATCGACCGCCATACCGAGCGTCAGCACAATACCTGCGATACCGGGCAAAGTCAATACAGCTCCAAAGGAAGCTAAAATACCCATCAGGAAGAACACGTTGGCAAACAAAGCCAAGTCGGCAATCAATCCAGGAATAAATCCGTAGTAGAACATCATGTAAATCAATACAAGAAGGAAGGCTACTACAAAAGACCACATACCGCTATTGATAGCTTCTTGTCCCAATGACGGTCCTACAACGTCTTCTTGTACAATATGAGCAGGAGCCGGCATCTTACCCGATTTCAGAGTGTTTGCCAAGTCTTTCGCTTCGTTAACGGTAAAGTTACCGGTAATTTGCGATTGACCTCCGCTAATTTCGTTATTTACCGTAGGATATGAATAGATAAATCCATCCAAGGCGATAGCGATTGATTTACCGATATTTTCTTTAGTCATACGAGCCCAAACTTTTGCACCTTCCGCGTTCATGCTCATGCTTACATTAGCAAAAGCCGAATGTTGAGCGAAGTCAGCGCGGGCATCAGTAATCACATTTCCTGCAAGAGGAGCACGTCCGTCGCGGTTTGTTATTTTGATAGCGATCAATTGATAAATATCGCTTCTATCATCAATAGGTTTCACTGTCCATCTCAATCCAAGATCGCGAGGAAGAACTTCGCGCACTTGTTTCATCGCCAAGTATGCGTTTACCTGGGCTGTATCGCGGCTTTGAGCATAACCAACAACCGGACCTCTTCCAACTTGATTTCCTTGAACATTTGGTTGCAATACGGCAAACAAAGGATTTTCTTTTTCAAATTTTTCTTGAGCTGCCAGCGAAGCTGCATCACCAGCTTGATCTGTTTTTGCAGTTGTTCCTAAAGCGGCAGTAAGGCTGTCAAGAGATGAAACCGTTGTTGCATCTTCTTCAACTTGAGCGGTTGTAGTTTCAGCAGCTACCACAGCCGTAGTGTCTTTAACTATTGTAGAAGCATGTATTTCAGCCAATATGCGGTTAGCTTCATTAAGATTGCTGAAAATTTCATTCAAATCGTAAGTTTCCCAGAATTCCAAGTTAGCAGAACCTTGAAGAAGTTTACGAACACGTTCCGGTTCTTTAATACCCGGAAGTTCAATAAGGATACGTCCTGTGTTTCCTAAGCGTTGAAGGTTGGGTTGTACCACACCAAAGCGGTCGATACGGGTACGCAATACATTGAAGGAATTTGAAACGGCATCATCAATTTCGGAACGAAGAACACGAACCACATCGTCGTTAGAGCTCGACAAGGAGATTTTATCTTTCAGTTCGAATGTACTGAAAATTGTTGCCAAACGAGCATTAGGATCCAACTCGCGGTAAGCTTGAACGAACAAATCCAAATAAGTTATCTGGCTGTTTGTTTTTTGGCGTTCGCTTGCCAATTCCAATGCTTTTGTGAAGTTGGGTGTCGTATTATAATCGGACAATGCTTTGATAACATCGGGGACTGATACTTCAAGAATAATGTTCATACCTCCTTTGAGGTCGAGACCTAAGTTAAGTTCTCTCTCGCGGCATTCGCCTAAAGTATAACCAAGCCACACTTTTTCGTAGCCCACTGAATCCAGATAATTATACTCTTCTAATCTCTTAAAATCTTCAATTTCATCATAGCTTTTATCGCCATTTTTATTGAATGATTCGGCTTTAATACTGGCATAATCAACAGCCTTTGAGTTGTAAATACTTGTTACAACGCTAAACGATAGATAGAATACGCACACTAAGGCAAGCGCTGCCGTAAATATTCTGACAAGTCCCTTGTTTTGCATGGAAATATTTATTTAAAATAAAACATTAATTATTTTCAAAAATTTAATGAGGTGCAAAGATAATCGTTTTTTTTTAATAACAAGGAAATGATAGGTTTAAGATGCCTAAAAAATGAGTAATATTGAATTCTAAAGATTTTTCATCTAATTTACAGAACTTAAATTAAGATTTCAAAAGCAAATGAACCTGATTTTTCATATCCATGTAAAGCTTTCTTGTTCTTTGCCAAAAGTAATTTTCAGAAAAATAACAGCAAAACAACTCTAACAATCAACACATTAAACTCCATTTCAAAAAAAAGAAAGAATTTTCATAGGAGAGTGCGAAAAAATGACTATCTTTGCACTCACAAAAATAAACCGCGGAGTGGAGCAGTGGTAGCTCGCCAGGCTCATAACCTGGAGGTCGTTCGTTCGAATCGGGCCTCCGCAACTAAAAAAAGCAATCGAAGATTCGGTTGCTTTTTTCTTTTTTATAATATACAAAATTTTATTTTGATCGTATCAGGCTGATAAACTCTTCCCGCGTTTTAGCTTGTTGGAAAGCCCCTGTAAAATCGGAAGTCGTAGTTATCGAATGTTGTTTTTGAACGCCGCGCATCTGCATACACAAATGCTGAGCTTCGATAATAACCATCACGCCCATCGGATTGAGCGTATTCTGAATACATTCTTTTATCTGTGTCGTCATTCGTTCCTGCACTTGCAATCGACGAGCAAAAGCTTCTACCACGCGGGCTATCTTGCTAAGTCCAGTAATTTTTTTGTTTGGAATGTAAGCCACATGCGCTTTACCAAAGAAAGGCAACATGTGATGTTCGCACATCGAATAAAAATCAATATCCTTCACAATTACCATTTGACGATAATCTTCGGTAAACATTGCCGATTTTATAATGTCTTCTGGACTTTGCTCGTATCCCTGAGTTAAAAACTGCATCGATTTGGCGACCCGCTCGGGAGTTTTGATTAAACCCTCTCTATCGATATCTTCACCTAAAAGTTTGATTATTTCGGAATAATGCTGCGCTATTTTACGACTTTTTTCATCGTCGAAGGAAGCTTGCCCATTGATTTTGAAATCCATTCGTTATTCTGTCTTATTGTGGCTGCTCGCGGACAACGTATATCTCGTTCCGCAATTTTGGAAAAGCTTTCATCACTTCCGTTCTGAAATCCTGAGCCAATTCCCTCGTTTTAAATTCGCCCATTCTTACTTTCCAAAATGGAGAAGTGTAATTTACGTTTATATTTTGTTCGGGAAATTGCTCACGCATCATTTTTTCAATATTATAAGCTTCTGTTTTTGCAGTGCGTTGGATATTGCTTGAAAAAACCTGAATTCGATAAACCGTTTCGTTCGAAGCGGCATTCGGACGATGGCGAAAAATCGCTTCAATACGATCATCCTGATGTATCTTGACAACGGCTCCGTTTTTCGGATTAGCTTTTCTCAGTTCTTCAAAAATATTCATCTGCTCATTATTCGAAGCTTCTTGCGCAAACAAATAAGAAGAGAACACAAGCAAAGTAAAAGCAAAGAAAATACGTATATTTTTCATGTTATAGCAATAAAATTCAAACGACCTATTGATGTAAACACTAAGAAAAACGACTGCTTATTTCATCGTTTTTTGTTTGACGAATTGATCTCTATAAGCGTTATAGTCATCAAATTTTCGGGGCAAAGTTAATCAATTATGATTATAATCCATGTTAATACTGCAAAAATGTCCGAAAGCCGAATGGAGGATTCCGAAGAATATTCCTTCACCTGATTTTTTATTTTATCTTTGTTCTGATTTTATATAAATCCTTATAATGAACAACAAAACAGTTATAATTGTTGCCGGAGGAAAAGGACTTCGAATGCAAAGCGACCTTCCCAAGCAATTTATGGAGTTGCAAGGCAAGCCGGTATTGATGCACACAATCGATGCTTTTTTCAAATACGACGAAAGCATTGATATTGTCCTCGTTTTACCATCCGATCAGATTGATTTCTGGAAAAATCTTTGCGAAAAGCACCGATTTTCAATTCCTCATCAAATCGTCGAAGGAGGCGAAACTCGTTTCCATTCCGTAAAAAACGGATTAAAAAACGTGCATAATACATCCTTAATTGCTGTACACGATGGAGTGCGACCTTTGGTAAGTGTCGAAACGATTGCACGATGCTTCGAAGCCGCCGCTAAACACAAAGCCGTTGTTCCCGTTGTGGAACTGGTGGACAGCATCCGCGCATTAACCAATAACGGCAGCAAATCAGTTGACAGAAACGGCTTCCGTATGGTACAAACGCCTCAGGTTTTCGAAAATCAATTGCTTCAAAAAGCTTACCAACAAGAATTCAACGCAGAATTTACCGACGATGCTTCGGTAGTTGAAGCCGCAGGAGAAAAAATATTTTTAGTGGAAGGCAATCGCGAAAACATAAAAATAACAACATCAATGGATATTGCCTTTTCGGAATATCTCCTGCAATCAAGAGAATAAAGACTTCTCATTCTGATAAAAAAACAACTTTATCGAAGTATTTTTATACATATTTAATTAAAGAAATATTTCCATAATCGCTAATACTTTGTATCTTTGCGACTGTTTTTAACGTTCTCACAAAAACAAACACTAACTCTCTAAATATTAATAAGATTATGTCAAAAGTAACCGTAGTAGGCGCAGGAAACGTAGGCGCTACATGTGCAAATGTATTAGCTTTTAAAGAAGTGGCAGACGAAATTGTCATGCTCGACGTAAAAGAAGGCGTATCGGAAGGAAAAGCCTTGGATATGTTCCAAACAATGACTCTTCTCGGATTCGATTCTCGCATCGTTGGATGCACTAACGATTATGCTCAAACAGCTAATTCGGATGTTGTTGTTATCACTTCAGGTATTCCTCGCAAACCGGGTATGACTCGCGAAGAATTGATCGGTGTAAACGCAGGAATCGTAAAAAGCGTTGCCGAAAACATTCTTAAATATTCTCCTAACGCCATTATCGTTGTAGTAAGTAATCCTATGGACACGATGACTTATTTGGCATTGAAAGCAACCGGACTTCCAAAAAACAAAGTTATCGGAATGGGTGGCGCATTGGACAGCTCACGCTTCAAATGTTATTTGAGCAAAGCTTTGAATGCAAATTCGAATGAATTGGAAGGATTGGTAATCGGCGGACACGGCGATACAACAATGATTCCTTTGACTCGTTTTGCTACTTACAAAGGTCGTCCCGTAGCTGATTTGTTGAGCAAAGAAGAATTGGATAAAGTGGTTGCCGACACAATGGTAGGTGGTGCAACTCTTACCGGATTGCTCGGAACTTCAGCTTGGTATGCTCCCGGCGCAGCTGCAGCTTACTTGGTTGAATCTATCATCCACGATCAAAAGAAAATCATTCCTTGCTGTGTTTCTCTCGAAGGCGAATACGGACAAAACGATATTTGTATCGGTGTGCCTATCGTAGCCGGCAAAAACGGTGTGGAAGAAATTATCGACTACAAATTGAACGCCGAAGAAAAAGCATTGTTCGAAAAGAGCGCTGCCGCAGTTCGCGCAACCAACGATGTGTTGAAAGAAATCAACGTATTGTAATCGGAAATACAATCAACAACGACAGCCTTGCCAATTGATTTGGCAAGGCTGTTTTGTTATAAAGAATTGCTTCGCCCTAAATTTATCCCGTTTTATTCGAAGCGCTAAATAATTTATTCTAATTTTGCAGTCCGTTATTTCGGAGAAAATCGAACTATTATTCCAATCGCTTTGTTTTGACAATATCGATTCATAAAAACAGAAGAAATGTCAAATTATAAACGCCAACCAAAAACGCTCGGAGAAATCGAATTATTAGATATCGACCTGAAAGAAATTGTTCCTTTTATCGACTGGACTTTCTTCTTCCTCGCTTGGCGCATTACCGGAAAGTATAAAGGCATCGAAGCGGTCTGCGATTGCGCTTCATGCGAAACAACCTGGCTGCAACAGTTTTCGCCCGAAAACAGAGAAAAAGCACAGGAAGCCCTTAAACTCTACCGCGACGCACGCGAAATGCTTCTTCGCTTTTCGGAAGAAAAAACAGTAACGATAAATGCTTTAATCAATATTTATCCAGCATTTTCCGATGGAGAAAACATTGTTGTACAAAACAAGGACAGTCTCCTCACGCTTCCTCTGCTCCGGCAGCAAACCCCTTCCTCCGATGGCTTTTGTTATTCCTTAGCTGATTTTTTGGACATAAAAGAGGATTATATTGGTGTTTTTGCCTGTACTGTTGTTGGTGCCGAAGAGGCTGCAAAAGAAAGCGAGAAGGACGATAATATTTATCAATCCATTCTGATAAAAACACTTTCCGATCGTTTGGCAGAAGCTACGGCGGAATGGCTCCATTATCAAGTGCGGAAGGAATACTGGGCTTATGCTCCCGACGAAATAGCGGATATAGAAGCCATGCTGAAAGTGAAATACGAAGGCATTCGTCCTGCAGTAGGCTACCCTTCCCTACCCGATCAATCGATTATTTTCGAACTAAACAACTTGCTTGATTATAGTAAAATAGGAATCAGCCTTACCGAAAACGGCGCGATGTATCCTAATGCTTCGGTTAGCGGATTGTACTTTGCTCATCCTAAATCGAGGTATTTCGCCATCGGGAAAATTGACGAACGACAGTTGGAAGATTATGCCGGGCGGCGAGGTAAAAGCCTTAGCGAAATGAAAAAATGGCTGGCAGCAAACATTAGTTTATAAAAAAAGTTGAAATGAGCTGTTGAAAATATTATTGACATTAATATTTGTCTTTGCTCTCTTAGTCTTTGTTCTAAATATTTAAAATATGCGAATCGATATTATAACTGCAGTCCCTGAATTACTGGAAAGTCCCTTGAACCACTCTATCGTGAAGCGTGTTCAGGAGAAAAATTTGGTGGATATTCATGTTCACAATCTGCGTGATTACTCAACTGATAAGCACCGCCGAGTTGACGATTATGCTTTCGGCTTTTCGGCGGGGATGGTACTTCAGATAGAGGTTGTGGATTCTGTGATTTCATCGTTGAAATCGGAACGAACCTACGACGAGATTATCTATACTTCGCCCGACGGCGAGTGCTTCAATCAAAAAATGGCAAATACGCTTTCTCTTGCTGAAAACCTGATCATCCTTTGCGGACATTATAAAGGAATCGACCACAGAATACGCGAACACCTGATTACGAAAGAAATCAGCATCGGCGATTTTGTGCTAACGGGCGGCGAACTTCCCGCCGCCATGATAACGGATGCCATCGTTCGGCTTATTCCCGGAGCTATCGGCGACGAACAATCAGCCTTGTCCGATTCTTTTCAGGATAATTTGCTCGCACCACCGGTTTATACCCGTCCGGCTGAATATAAAGGATGGAAGGTGCCGGATGTTTTGCTTTCAGGACATCAAGCTAAAATAGAAGAATGGCTGCACGAACAATCCCTCGAACGAACTCGGAGATTAAGACCCGACTTATTAAACGAAAAATAACGTCTTATTTAAAACTCAAAATAACCATATTTAGGTATATTCCTGAGGAAATTATAATTGTACCTTTGTTGGTTACAATTGTTCAGAACCAATATTTAAGTAGATCGTGAAACTATCAGAGTTAAAACCCGGTGAAAAAGCTTCCATTGTAAAGGTAATGGGCTACGGAGGATTCCGTAAGCGTATTGTTGAAATGGGCTTTGTAAAAGGAAAGATTGTTGAATCTGTTTTAAGCGCGCCGCTCAAGGATCCGATAAAATACAATATCTTAGGATACGAAGTCTCTTTACGCAAAAGCGAGGCGGATCTTATCGAAGTAGTAAGCGAAGCCGAAGTATCTCAACTGATTTCGCAAAGCAGTGACGAAGCTGTAGAAATTGCTTCCGACGAAGATATCCGCCGCGTAGCTCTCGATCGCAGAAAGCGGATAAAAGTAGCGTTGGTAGGAAATCCGAATTGCGGAAAGACCACCCTTTTTAATTTTGCTACCGGACATCACGAACACGTGGGAAACTACGCCGGAGTAACAGTTGACGCGAAGGAAGGGCGTGTAAAGTTTGAAGGTTATGAGTTTGTTTTCTTCGATTTACCCGGAACTTATTCCCTCTCTCCCTACTCTCCCGAAGAGCAATACGTTCGTAAGCAGTTGTGGGAAAACACCCCCGATGTCGTTCTGAACGTTGTTGACAGCAGTAATTTGGAGCGAAATTTATATCTTACCTCCCAATTGATCGATATGCACATGCCCACCATTGTGGCGCTCAACATGTACGATGAATTGGAAAAAAGAGGCGACAAACTCGATTATAAAAAGTTAGGACAACTATTGGGAGTTCCTTTCGTACCCACGGTAGCCCGTAAGAAAATCGGATTTGAAGACGTTTTCAAAACCATTATCGAACTTTACGAAAGTACTGATGCTACCGACTCTCAAGGTAAATTGCTTTCATCGGTAAAGGACGACCAATTGGTGGATAATTATCTCCACGAAAACAAGATAGAACACCGCCACAATACGAAACAGCACCCATCCGATTTGGCAGGCGATAAAAAAATTCACTTGTTCAACCGCCATGTTTACGTGAACCACGGTCATGTGCTTGAAAAAAGCATTACCCGATTGAAAGCGGTAATTTCAGTCAACGAGGCGATACGTTCTCAATTTTCGACTCGTTTCTTAAGTATAAAAATGCTTGAGAATGATCCGGATATCGAAAAAATAATCCTCAGCCTGCCTAACGCTTCGGATATCATTAAAGTACGTGATGAGGAAAGCAAACGCACACAAGCTTTGCTGAACGACAGCGTAGAATCAGCTATAACCGATGCTAAATACGGTTTTATCAATGGTGCTTTAAAAGAAACTCTCGTTCTCAACGAAGGAAAAAACAAAAACGTCATAACCAGCCGTATTGACGCTTTAGTTACAAACAAATACTTGGGCTATCCGATATTCCTGCTCTTTATGTACCTGATGTTCCAAACTACTTTTTCCTTAGGACAATACCCGATGGATTGGATTGAAACAGGCGTTGCTTGGTTGGGCGGATGGGTAGGAAACACGATGCCCGAAGGACCACTCCACGATCTTATCGTCGATGGAATTATTGCCGGCGTGGGCGGAGTGATTGTCTTTCTTCCGAATATATTGATCCTCTATCTCTTTATCTCATTTATGGAAGACTCGGGCTATATGGCTCGGGCTGCTTTCATCATGGATAAACTGATGCATAAAATGGGATTGCATGGCAAGTCCTTTATTCCACTTATCATGGGCTTTGGCTGTAACGTGCCGGCTATTATGGCAACACGCGCCATAGAAGACCGTAACAGCCGTTTGGTAACCATTTTGGTCAATCCGTTGATGTCATGCAGTGCCCGATTGCCCGTTTATCTTTTGTTCGCGGGAGCTTTCTTCCCCAATCATGCGGGCTTAGCTCTTTTCGGCATGTATTTTACGGGGATTCTGCTGGCTGTACTTTTAGCTCGTTTGTTTAAGAAATTATTTTTCGCCAAAGATGATGTGCCTTTCGTGATGGAACTCCCACCCTACCGCATGCCCACTTTCCGTTCGGTTGCCGAGCATACTTGGGAAAAAGGCGGTGAATACCTGAAAAAGATGGGAACGGTTATTCTTGTAGGTTCCATCATTATTTGGTTTTTGGGTTATTATCCACGTCCCGATGTAGAAGGCGAACTAACCGCCGAGCAAAGAACCGAGCAACAGGAGAATTCCTATATCGGACGTATCGGACATTTTATCGAGCCGGCTATCGCGCCCCTTGGATTCGATTGGAAAGCCGGCGTTGCCCTCACTTCGGGCTTTGCCGCCAAAGAAGTTGTTGTCAGTACGCTGGGCGTTCTTTATACCGGAAATCCCGATGAAGACAGCCTATCGCTCTCCGAACGGCTGCGAACGGAAGTCCGCTCCGACGGAAGCCCTTCGTTTACGCCCGTTACCGCCATCGGATTTATGATTTTTGTGCTGATATACTTCCCCTGTTTAGCCACCATTGCCGCTATCAAAAACGAAACGGGAGGATGGAAATGGGCTTTGTTTACCGTTGCCTATACCATTGCCCTTGGGTGGATAATGGCATTTCTGGTTTATCAGATTTTTGGATAAACCCGGATTACGCATTAGGAGGAAATTAGTCGTAAATAGAACACAGATGACGCAGATTTAACAGATTAAAGTCTTTTGATAATCAAAATAACACAATTACAGTTTTATCCGTGTCAATCGGCATAATCCGTTTCATCAGCGTTCAATATGTCTTTTTAATGCTTAATTTAGAATAAATCTGTTGTATCTTTGTAAGCATAAAAAAGACATATTGAACGCTGATGAAACGGATTATGCCGATT
>DAIOHI010000050.1:0-11039 GCA_036744815.1 Paludibacteraceae bacterium | reverse complement strand
CGCTCCGACGATGCCTATTCGCCCGACGGTCGTCCGAACATGCGTCCTGACTACGCGACCACAGTTTACACAAATATTCTTAAGAAATTATATCCCGATATTCCGGTGCTGATTGGTGGTATCGAAGCCTCGCTTCGCCGCGTTACGCATTACGATTATTGGTCGGATAAGCTGATGCCTAGCATTTTGGTAGATTCCAAGGCGGATATGCTTATTTATGGAATGGGCGAAAAACCAATAAGCGAACTTGTAAAACGATTGAAAGCAGGAGAAAAAATCGAGGAAATTACAGATATTCCTCAAACTTCTTTTCTGACAAAAAGCCTTCCTCATATAGCTGCTTGGGGTGATATTGAGCTTATTTCGCACGAAATTTGTTTGAAAGATAAAAAGCAATATGCGTCTAATTTTAGGCATATTGAAACGGAATCGAACAAATTCGAAGCAAAGCGTTTGCTGCAAAAAACGGGCAATGTTTGGGTGGTGGTCAATCCGCCTTACGAGCCGATGAGCGAAGTCGAATTGGACGCTTCTTTCGATTTACCTTACACTCGTGTGCCACATCCGAAATACAAAGGGAAAAATATTCCGGCTTACGAAATGATTAAATTTTCGGTCAATCTGCATCGGGGATGTTTCGGAGGTTGCGCTTTTTGCACTATTTCGGCGCATCAAGGCAAACATATTGCTTCACGTTCCAAAAAATCGATATTGGACGAAGTAAATAAAATTACGCAAATGCCCGATTTTAAAGGCTATTTGAGCGATTTGGGCGGTCCATCGGCAAATATGTATCGCATGAAGGGACTTGATATGGATATTTGCCGTAAATGCAGCAAGCCATCTTGCATATTTCCTAAAGTATGCTTCAATCTCGATACGAATCATGCTCCGCTGACGGATATTTACCGTTCGGTGGATGCGCTTCCGGGTATTAAAAAATCATTTGTAGGAAGCGGCGTTCGTTACGATATGTTTCTGCATCGGACAAAAGACGAAAGGATCAACGAAAGTTTGACTGAATATATGCGCGAATTGGTTACGAAACATGTTTCGGGACGTTTAAAAGTAGCTCCGGAGCATACTTCCGATTCGGTGTTGAAAATTATGCGCAAGCCTTCGTTTAGCAATTTTGGCGTATTCAAACAGCAATTTGAGCGGATTAATCGTGAAGCGGGATTAAATCAACAGTTAATTCCCTACTTTATTTCAAGTCATCCCGGATGTAGTAACGAGGCGATGGCAGAATTGGCTGTGCTGACAAAAGAAATGGATTTTCATTTGGAGCAAGTGCAGGATTTTACGCCGACACCGATGACTCTTGCTACCGAAATTTATTATTCGGGCTATCATCCTTATACTTTGGAGCCTGTTTACACAGCAAAAACAAAGGATGAAAAGTTGGAGCAACGCAAATTTTTCTTTTGGTATAAGCCGGAATATCGCAATGCTATTAACAAAGATTTGCAGCGCATGAAACGTCCCGATTTACAGAAAAAACTTTTCGATCGGAGACAGAAACCGTTTTAAAAACTTCTTAAAATCCGAGCGAGAACATAACAGCCGAGCGATTCAAATCACCATTTTTGAAAACGGAAGTCGGGTAGTAGCTGTAAGATAATCTGAGACTGAATATTGCCAAAAATCGAAAGCGCGTACCAACAATCCATCCAAATTGGCTGCGTGCAACTTCAGAGCGAAGATCAACCTGATTTTTAGTGCTTGTAAATAAAATAAGTTCGTAAACCGGACCCATATAAACATTTATTCCGGTGAAAAAATTCTGGTAAATACTATATTCCAATGTCGCGGGGAATGAAAGTGAACCTGTTTTTAGAATGGTTTTTTTCGGAACATCGTAGGAACCAGTTGGATAAAGCGTATATTTGTTCCAGTTATAATCCATGTTAATCTGCCATGATAAATCGGGAACCGATTCAATCGAGTGACCATAGCCTGTTCCTATCGCAAAGTTCCGCCAACGGTAATCATCATTCTTTTTAACACGAAAATTGATGTGGGCATTCTTCCATAATTGACTCGAAAGTTTTGGTAATTCTTTTGTTCCGATATCAGCTTTTTCGCCGGCAAAAATTGTTTGTGTTGACAAAAAACAAAGAGTCAAGAGTATATATAGTCTTATTTTTTTCATTTGGATGTTTTGTGTTATTCTCTTATTAATAATAACTATTTAAACTGAATTTTATTGCAGTTTTTGTTTTAATACAATAAAGATGTATTAATATATTGATGTTTCCGTCAGTAATTCCGTCAATTGAAAGGTTAAATTTCGTCGTGAAAACTGTTTTGTAGAAGAAGATTCGATCTTTAAATTAGCGTTTTTATATTGCTTATAATATTCGAGAATGATTTTTTTAGTTAATTCAGCGTCATCATAATCAGCTATTTTCCCTGCTTGGGTTTCTGTCAAAATTTCTGCGATATTGCTTTCCGTTGAGCCAATTGCAAGAATGGGACGATTTGCTGCAATATATTCGAAGAATTTCCCTGTAAGTACGCCCTTCGCTGTTTCTTTATCATTGATTAGCAGCAATAACAGAACTTGTGTCGATCGTTGAAGTTCAATAGCTTTATCGTGCGATACGTATCCGTGTTCGGTTATGTATTTATTCAGGTTGTAATTTTGTAAACTTTTATCGACGGAATTATCTCTGTTGCCTGCAAAAACTAATTGAAGATCCTCACTAAATTCGCTGTTTTCGCTGCATAATTCGGAAAGAACTTTCCATAGAGTTTCAGGATTTTGATACTTTGTAAGCAAGCCAATATAGGAAATAGCAAATTTTTTATTTAGTTCTATTTTCTCTTTTGGGAAATCATTTTCATCGAAACCGTTTGTTATTATTTTCAATTTTTTGGGTGACAGTTTTAAAAAATCACTTTCCATTCCTTTCGAAACCACAACCATAGCATCAGCCGATTGAACGATCTTTTTTTCCAAATCATGATGAATTTTATTCGACAATTTGGTTAATTTCAAATCTTTGTGATAATAGATCTTCGTCCATGGATCCCGAAAATCAGCTATCCAAGTTAAATTAGGAAAACGCTTTTTCAAACCCAAACCAATCATGTGCATAGAGTGGGGAGGTCCTGTTGTAATGATCGCATCAACGGGATTATCGTTCAAATAGTTAGTGAGATAATGAATCGAAGGTTTTATCCAAAAGCGTCTTGGATCTGGAATCAGAAAATTGCCGCGAATCCAGATGGATAGTTTATCTTTCCAACTTTGCGCTTTTTTTTCGGAAATAAATCCAGCTTTAATAGCTTCATTTTTCTTTCCCGTTAATTTGCGATAAACATCGTAAGGTTCCCATATCGGCTGTTTTAGAACAACAATATCCGATGGAATATCATTTTCAAAAGATTTATCGATAACCGGATATTCCGGATTTTCAGGCGTATATATGATTGATTCCCAAGCAAAATCACGCAAATACTTAGTGAACTTTACCCAGCGTTGTACTCCGGCTCCTCCGCTTGGTATCCAATAATAAGTGATGATGAGAACTTTTTTCATGATGATATTCTCTCGTTTAGTTCAACCGCGTAATAACCGCAAGTGATAAAAAAGTTTCTTATTATCGGAATTTTTCCAATCCATCCATAAACATTTCGGGGTTTTAAGCCGAATTTCACTTCATAATTAGGATTGATAAAGTAAAACTGCTTTTTGTATATGGATAAATTGGCATCTTTTATACATTTTTCAAAACGTTCGAGCGAAATTCCGGTTTCTTTTATTTCCAACAAACCTTCAATTGTTGAGGGCGTTTCTCCTCCTAATTTCAAAACCCATTTATAGAGCTTTTTAGGTAATAAATGGAAGTAAGGAAGATGCGAAAGCAGCTTGTTTTTACATACTTGCTGATGCCCTCCAAAGGGATTCATCCATGGAGGAAATGCAAAAAACACCACACTTTTCCCAGTTTCATTGTGCATGAAATTCTTCAGAAAACCGATAAATAGCTCTTGGTTATGTATGTGTTCGATAACATCCCGCATCATAATTAAATCGTATTTTTCCGAAAAATCATTGATGTCATAGATGTTTTTTGCTATAAGACTGAGATTTGCTTTTTGCGGATGCGTTGCATATATTTTTTCGGCAGCTTTAATTTTACTTTCATTCAAGTCAATACCTCTGCATTTACATCCTTTGTCCAAAAACGGTTGCAAATTGCCTGCTTCGCCACAACCAATTTCGAGAACGCGTTCAGGTAATTTCCCTGAAAAGTATTCCTGTAGAAATGGGATTACATATTTTTCTGTTGTGTAAACCTGTTCGTCAAAATACCTTTCTCTGTTTTGGTGGCGTTTTTGCATAAATCTCAGTATCTTTTAAATCTATTCCGACAAAACTTCAACAGCTCTCTCTAAGCGTGTAATTGTTTCCTTCTTGCCAATAATTTCCGTTATATCGAACATGTGCGGACCTTTCGATTCGCCAACTATCGAAAGACGGAAGGCATTCATCACCGCACCAACACCATAAGCCTTTTCTGCAATCCAATCCATTACGACTTTTTCCGTGTTCGCTGCCGAAAAATCTTCTGTGTGTTTTAAAACTTCTGCCAATTCGGTCATTTGTTTCGAACTGTCGGCTTTCCAGCGTTTCTGAACAGCTTTTTCGTCGTATTCTGTCGGTGCAATAAAAAAGAAAGAAGCTTGTTCCCAAAGTTCGTTTACAAAATTGATGCGTTCTTTGGTCAGCTTCACAATTTTTGCCAATTTGTCGGAATCTTCCACAATATCTCTTTCAACCAAAATACGTTGAAACAAGTCAGCTATTTCATCGTCCGATTTTAGTTGAATGTATTTATGATTGAACCATTTTCCTTTTTCGTAATCGAATTTTGCACCGCTTTTGCTTACCCGGTCAAGGGAGAAGGCTTCGATTAATTCTTCCATCGAAAATATCTCTTGTTCGGTTCCGGGATTCCATCCGAGCAAAGCGAGAAAGTTGACAACGGCTTCGGGAAAATAACCGGCTTCGCGATATCCTGATGATTTTTCGCCGGTTTTCGGATCTTTCCATGTAAGAGGGAATACAGGAAAACCAAGGCGGTCGCCATCGCGTTTGCTGAGTTTGCCATTTCCGTCGGGCTTCAGCAAAAGTGGCAGATGCGCAAATTGAGGCATGTCTTTTTCCCATCCTAAATAGCGATACAACAATACGTGGAGTGGGGCAGAGGGAAGCCATTCTTCACCGCGTATTACGTGGGAAATTTGCATCAAATAATCATCTACAACATTTGCCATGTGATAAGTTGGTAAACCGTCGGATGATTTAAACAGCACTTTATCGTCGAGTACGGAAGAGTTGATCGACACTTCGCCGCGAATCAGGTCGTTTACAATAATATCTTCGTTTGCTTCTATTTTGATGCGCACAACATATTGATTTCCTTGATTTATTCTGCTTTCAACTTCTTCGGCAGAGAGCGTCAACGAATTGGTCATGCTTGTTCTTGTGTGGGCGTCGTACTGAAAATTGGCTGTTTCGCCACGTTTTTTGTCCAATTCTTCGGGCGTATCGAAGGCGTAATAAGCCAATCCGGCATTCAATAATTGGTCAACATAATTTCGATAAATATCTTTGCGTTCGCTTTGGCGATAAGGCGCGTGATCGCCGCCTTTGCTTACACCTTCGTCAATGTTTATTCCGAGCCATTCGAGCGACTCAATAATATAATCTTCTGCTCCGGGAACAAAACGGGCTGAATCGGTATCTTCAATGCGAAGAAGCATATCGCCACCATGTTTTTTTGCAAACAAATAATTGTACAATGCTGTACGCACACCTCCGATGTGTAGTGCACCCGTAGGACTTGGTGCGAAACGGACTCGAACTTTTTTCATTTATGTTTTTATAGAGAATTTTAAATTAGCTACAAAAATAGCAAATATTATATATATGGCATCGGCAGATGGATTAATTGAATCTCTTCTGCCTTCCTATTGATTGAAATGTTTGATTTTTATTTGAAAAGATCTTTTAGCGGATAAATAATAGCTTCTTTTTTCGTAAACGAAGCCGCTTTTTCTTTTTCCTCTTCGCTCAGAAAATCGATACTGTGGTTTTGTACAACTATTTCTTGCTTGTTGGCATCGAAGCTGCAAGATGCGAAATTTATATAGCTGAGATTTTGTAAAATCGTTGTGTCTTCTTGTTGTTTCAAAGCTTCGGCGTCAATCCATTTATTGGCTTTGGGTATTTCGAAAGTATTGGGAATCAAATTCCAAGTGCTGTCCAAAAACATTATGGACGATTGACAAATAGGCGCGCAAATTGTACGGATTATTCCTGTAATAGGCGATTTTGTTGTGTCGGGTTGGAAAATCATCATCTCGAAAGTGGAGGATTGGCTCGATTGTATTTTCAAATGCTTCGTCACGTTATCGAAAATCAGAACTTTCGATTGCTTTCCAAATCGGTTTTCTATGCTGTCGCTTCCTGCTTTGTAGTATTCCAGTGCTTCCATGCGTTGTTGTTTGTCAAGAATAGGAAACAACGCGTCGGGGATATTGATAAAGCTTTTCTCTATATCCGAAGCAGATAAATTTAATGTTAATAAGGAAAATAATAAGATGCTAAAGTTTTTCATTTGTATTAAGAAAATATTTCTTGTACTGTTTCTAATATTTTGTTGATGCAAAGATAATATTTAAAGTTGAGCTTGAATAGATTCGGATTTCAGATTCAATAATCAATAATATTAAATAAGGTCTAAAAAAACTCTTTATGTTATGATGTCTTTATACAATAGTCTGAAAAGTCTTTTTATGTTAAGATGTCTTTGTATAATGCTCTAAAAAATTTTTGTATGTTAATATGTCTTTAAACAACGTTCTAAAAAATCGTTGTATGTTAAGATGTCTTTAAGCAATAGTCTAAAAAATCTTTTTATGTTAAGTTGCCTTTAAACAATGCTCTATAAAAACATTATCTACAGAGATGTTTATAAGGGATACTACAAAAAAACTTTTTTTGTTTAGACTGAACAAACAGGATTGAATCGATTATTCAGTATGGATGTTTATCTGTGTTGCATGGTGGAAAGCTAAGTTTATTCTTCTTTTAATACAGCTTCTGCCGGCTTTTCTTCCGAGTGATTTTGAGAACTGTCTTGTTTCTCTTCCTTCGGATTTTTTTTCCAAATACTGTTAAAAGCCAGCCAGTAGTAATTGAACAAGTCTTTTACGCTTTTAAATTCTTCTTTATAAAGGAAGCCAGCTCCATAGGATATTTTGGCTGTTCCCAAGCGGTCAACCGTGTGGCTGTAGCCTTTAAAACGGAGTTTCCCCGATTCGGTCAGCAGATATTCCATGTCTAAATCGCCGATAAGACGGTTTCTGCTTTCAGCCAACTCGTCCTGCTGATAGCCGATGTTACCGTTTACTATCAATCGGTTGTTGGGTTGATAATGTATTTCGGTTTGATATTGGGAGGTTTGTTCGTCGGTACGAATATCGAAGCCAAGGGAAAATTTACTGCTTTGTATCAGTTTCGACAACCATCCGTTTATTGTGGCGGTGGCAAAAGCCAATCCTTCGTTGCTGGTATTTGTGCTGGCATCGGCAGTACTCATGTAATCGGGCGTGTAAAAGCGTCCCAAAAGTAAAAGGAAAAGTATCTGACGATTCATCATTTCTTCGGTGCTGATAATACTGCGAACATATTGTTTCACACTTTCGTCGCTCGAAGGCAGATCAATGCCAAAAGCGATGGTTGGGCTCATCAGATTGTCCGTAAGTTTTAGCACGCAGTTGACGGGAATGTTCGACCGAGAAGTTGTTAACTGTACCTGCGCCTTGTCCATTAGGTCGAGGAGCGAAGCCGAAAGCGAATATGTTGCCTTAATATTAACATTGGCATTTTTCATATCGCCCGACCACGAAATACTGCTTCCTTGTTCGATGCGGAAATCTTTCCGAATCAAATCCTGAAGCGAGAAAAGGTAATATCCGTTTTCGATGGTATAAGTACCAAAAAGTTTCATATCGGAATATGTGTCGAATTCTACCCTTAAGTTACCGCTGCCTTTGGCATTTATTACGTCACCAGCCTTTGGGTCGGTAATTAATTCGATTTCGGCATCAGGTGTTGCTTCTACCTGCAAGTTTACCTTAACATTAACCCCTTTCTTCGCCACATCCTTTGTATTCGCCGCTTTGGCATAAGGACTCACGTTTTTATCTACGAATTTAATAAAACTTTTGTCCGAAGCCGTGGACATGCTCGCCATTCGCACATAAACTTTCGAACGTGGCTTGGATACAGCATCTGCTACAATATTAGTTTCGTTCATATCACCGAATATCCTCACATTTCCATCTACATAGGCTTTCCCGAAAAAATATTCGTTATCCTTGGATTGTGTATTGATAGCCATGATGTTTTTCGAATTGATAAGAAAATCATAATTCATATCGCTGAATAATCCATCATGCTTGATCTGTCCATTGGCGGTAGCTAGATTTTTTTCGCTATCGTATAAATGAAAGTTTTTAACTTCCAACAAATTTCGTCTCAAGTAAACATAATCGTTGAAAGTATATGTTGTTTTGAGCAAGCTAATTGTGGCTTGTCCGTTGCGTACAAAAGCGTCGGCATCGAATCCGAAGCTTTTACTTGGACCGTACATGCGGACTTTTCCGGTGGCAAGTCCTTGCACATTTTCGGCAACTCCGTCGAAATAACGGGATAAAAATTCGATGCTGACATCTTTAGCGTCGAAAATAAAATCCAGCGAGTCCTTTTTCGGAACATAAACTCCATCGGCTTCTATCACGATTCTGTTGTCGTTATAAAAACTTCCGCTTGCGCATATTTGTTCGTTCTCTTTATCCCAAGTCGAAAAAAGATCGGCGTTGCCAATAAATCTATCGTTGAGTTTTACATCGTCCACATGAATATCTGCTTCATAAATAGGACGAGTAAATAAGTTGAAAAGTTCAACTTTACCGCTTGCAATACCTCCGATTTTGAAGCCTTTGAGACGAAGCAGACTTAAAATAAAATCTACATTCAATTTGTTCATCGTTACGTTTAAACGGTCATTTTCTTCTTTCGAAGCTTTTCCGTCTATATGTATAAATTGATTGTGATTGTCGATTTTCAAGTTACTTATTTGAATAGAATTATCAGCATTCCAATTGATCTTTCCCGGATGAATTGTCCAAGTCGAATCGGCTATAATGACCTTTGTCGGCTTTATATCCATGTTTGCAAAAAAAGATCCGTTTGCTTTTTCGAATTTTGTTTCCGTATTTACATCGCCAGCATAGGTAATGTTTTTTGCGTTTTGCCAACCAAGACGGGTATTCATGATGTTATTCAAGGCTGAAGAATTCAGGAAGAAATTCATCAATCCGTCTTTGCCTAAATATTGAGTCCGACAGGTAAGTTCAATGTTTTTTTGATTGATATTACTTAACTCAACATTAAAACTTTCTATCCGTTGGTTGCCAAGCGATAAAGCCGGAACAGCAGCCGTTATGTTGATCTGATTGTTTGCGCCGTCAATCTTTCCTTTAATTGTAGAAATTCCTTCGACGGAGTAGGGTAGCCGAAGTACATCGGCTAATGTGTTGAGGTTTTCAACTTTTATATCAATGTTTATTTCATCTTGGTGCATTTCCTTTGGATAATCGCTTGGGCTTTTCGAAACCGCCGGCAGATATTTTCCCAATATGCTGTTCAGCGTATTTCCAATATTACTATAAAGGAAATTCCCTTTAAGAGATGCATTCAGGTAATCGGAAGTAATGCTGAGATTGCTGTTGTTTTCCGTTATTTCCGAACGAAGAAAGACAGTATCTACATTCAGAGTTTTGCCCTGATTGCTGAATTGCAGGCTGTCGAAGCGTAAAAATCCGTTGATGTTATCGAAGGAATTTCCTGTCATGTTAGTCGATGCCTTGAAGCTAAGCGACGAATTTGGATAAGATTCTGTAAGTTTTAAGGCGTATAAATCGACATAATCTACTGTTAATGCAAAATCAAAGAAAGGCAATTTTTGTTGTAAATCAATTATTCCATCGAATCGGGCTTTCAGGTTTTCATCTTCAAAAATAATTTTTCCGTCGAAGCCATTTCCATCGTAAGCACCATCGAAATTGATATCTTCGTAGCTATATTCGTGAAACTGAAGTTCGGAAACATTGGCTTGTATTGTTCCTTGCAGGCTTGAATTTCCTTGTTTGTAGCCTTTTGTGCTTACGCTAAAAGCCACGTTACCTAAGTCTTCTTGACCAATCAGACTGCCCAATTGAATACTTTTTGATTTTATGATTCCGTTGTAGGAAAGATCGTTCAACTTATTACTGAATTGCAGTTTCAGGTCGGTAGATACATTTCCGAGATGGGTTGACAGATTTCCGAATACAACCAAATCGCTAAAAAAACCCGTTGCTTTTCCTCTGTATTGTACAATGCCTAAGCGGTTTAGCTCTTTAGGTAAGATGACCGGCTTACGATTTAAACCCGAAAGAAAATCTTGTAAATCGTTTTTGCTGACACGCAGATTGTTGATGTCGCCAAAAATAAATGTTTCGTCAATATTCGGCAAGCCGATTAATTCCATTCCGGCTTCGAGGATGAAATCTTTTCCGTAGTTTATCTTTAGGTTTTTCAACTTCAAATTCGACAAATGTCCCGATAAATCAGCGCTCAAGGTAACGAGTCCTTTTATCGGTTTCAGTTCGGGAACGAAGGCTCCAAGATCGGACAAAGAAATGTTCGACTGCGCAATTGGGATCCTTATGTTTACTTTATCGTTGAAGTTTCGAAGATCGGCTACGCTGTCGTAAGACACGCTTATTGGATCGAATTTAAGCAAAGAGTTTGCGAGCTCGATTTGCAATAAAGGGACTAATATATTGGATGCGGAATAACTTGCTTCGGCTTCTATGTTTTTAATTTTAAGATTGGAGAATTGCTCATTTCCAGAAAAATCTTTGATTGAAAAACTTATAGAATCCTTCGTGAGAAAATTGAAGGAAATATCAGT